>JARKQF010000108.1 GCA_029973975.1 Paludibacter sp. | reverse complement strand
AATCTCCTGTTCATCGGAAGTATAGCCGACCTTCTTCAGAATATTCCCCTGAATATGATCTCCTGCTAAAAACCGGATGATATAGGATATAATTTCATGCATAAAACTTTTTTTCTTAAATCGTAAATTTGGTCTAATGTCTAATGACTTAACTAACCACTAACCACTAACCACTGACCACTGACCACTAACCACTATTGACTTAACTCCTTCTTTAAAAATCGGCCAGTTTCGCTTTCCGGATTCGCAACAATTTCCTGCGGTGTACCAGTACAAATTACACGTCCGCCTGCCCGCCCGCCTTCCGGACCAATATCGATGATGTGGTCGCAGGCTTTGATGACATCCATGTTATGTTCGATGATAATGACAGTATTGCCCCTGTCTGTTAAACGGTTCAGTACGCCTAATAGTACGCGGATATCCTCAAAATGCAGTCCGGTCGTGGGCTCGTCGAGTATATACAGGGTTTTTCCTGTATCTCTTTTGGATAATTCTGTTGCCAGTTTCACGCGTTGACTTTCACCTCCCGACAGGGTGGTACTCGATTGCCCCAGCCTGATGTAGCCCAGTCCCACGTCTTGTATAGTTTTGATTTTATTCAGAATATTGGGTTGATTTTCGAAGAATTCAACAGCCTGGTTGATGGTCATGTCGAGCACATCGGCGATGGACTTTCCCTTGAACCGGACTTCCAGTGTTTCTTTGTTGTATCTTTTGCCGCCACAACTTTCACAGGGAACATATACATCGGGTAAAAAGTTCATTTCTATGGTTTTATAACCATTTCCGCTACATACTTCACACCGCCCGCCGGCGGTATTGAACGAAAATCGCCCGGGTTTGTAAGCTCTGATTTTGGCTTCGGGTAGCGATACAAACAGGTTGCGGATGTCGGAAAACACACCGGTATAGGTAGCTGGGTTGGAGCGGGGTGTGCGTCCGATGGGCGACTGATCTACCACAACTACCTTGTCAACGTGTTCAATGCCTTCTACTGAGTCATAAGGCAGCGGGTCTTTCAAAGAAGAGTAGAAGTGCTGACTTAAAATGGGTTGCAGGGTCTCATTTATCAAGGTTGATTTGCCGCTTCCGGAGACACCGGTAACACATATCATTTTTCCCAGAGGGAAGCTTACGTCAATGTTTTTCAGATTGTTTCCTTTGGCTCCTTTGATGGTCAGGAAATTCCCGTTGCCAGGTCTTAAAACAGCAGGAATCTCTATTTTCTCTTTCCCGTTCAGAAAAGCCGCGGTCATGGTATCCGACAAAAGCATTTGTTCGGGAGTGCCTTCAAATACAACTTTCCCTCCGTGCCGCCCGGCTCTGGGCCCTAAATCAATCACATAATCTGCCGCCAGCATCATTTCCTTGTCATGCTCTACCACAATAACTGAGTTGCCGGTATCGCGCAGTTGTTTCAACGAACGTATCAACCTTTCATTGTCCCGCTGGTGTAAGCCGATACTGGGCTCGTCGAGTATATAAAGTACGTTAACCAACTGCGTGCCGATTTGGGTAGCCAGGCGGATACGCTGACTTTCACCTCCCGATAGTGAATGAGAACTTCGGTTCAGAGACAAATAACTCAGTCCGACATCCAGTAAAAACTGTAACCGCGTCCTGATTTCTTTCAAAATTTCCACCGCGATGGCTTTTTGTTTTTCCGAAAGGTATTGTTCCACCTGACTCAGCCAGTTGAAAAGCTCGTCGATGTCCATTTTAGCCAGTTCCGAAATATTCTTATCGTGTATTCTGAAATGCAGAAATTCTTTTTTCAGTTTGGCGCCGTGGCATTCGGGACAAACAATTTCTTTTGAGAACTGATTGGCCCATTTTTGTTCGGTTGCTGATGCTGAATTTTCCTGTTGCATCTCGATGTATTTCAGGATTCCGTCGTAACTCAAAAAATAATTGGAATTGCCCAAAGAGTGGTTTTTGATATTCAGCCTTTCTTCTGTGCCGTTCATGATTTCCTCGATAGCTTCTTCCGGTATGTCGCAAACAGGCATTTTAATCTGACAGTCGTATTTCTCCAGAATGGCTTCTATCTGCCAGAAAATCATCGTATTTTTGTGTTTTCCCAGCGGCACGATTGCGCCATTATATATACTGATGGATTTATCGGGAATGATTTTGTCCATGTCAATCTCGTTCACGATTCCGAGGCCTTTGCAACGTGGACAAGCGCCATGAGGCGAGTTGAAGGAAAAGTTATGTGGCGCGGGTTCTTCATACGAAATGCCGGTGGTCGGACACATCAGCATTTTACTGAAATATCGGACGGTATCGGTTTCGCCATCGAGCAACATTACGATACCGTTACCCTGCTGCATGGCTTTTTCCAGCGATTGTTTCAGTCGTTGCCGGTCTTTCCCGGAGATAATCAGCCGGTCAATCACCAGTTCAATGTCGTGTATCTTGTAACGGTCTACTTTCAAACCATGCGTAATCTCCTTCATTTCTCCATCGATACGCACGTGCATATAACCCTTTTTACGGGTGGTTTCGAACAATTCCTTATAATGTCCCTTACGCCCTTTTACTAAAGGCGCTAACAGGTAAGTCTTTTTACCTTCGTAATCTTTCAGGATGAGATCTACAATCTGTTCTTCCGAATATTTCACCATTTTCTCGCCTGTGGCATAAGAATAAGCTTCTCCTGCACGGGCAAACAATAAGCGCAGGAAGTCGTATATTTCGGTGGTTGTTCCTACTGTCGAACGCGGGTTCTTGTTGGTGGTCTTTTGCTCGATAGAGATTACCGGGCTCAATCCGGTGATTTTATCTACGTCGGGGCGTTCCAGGTTACCCAGAAAACTTCGGGCATAAGCTGAAAACGTTTCAATATAACGCCGTTGTCCTTCGGCGAAAATGGTGTCGAAAGCCAGAGAGGATTTACCGCTTCCGCTGAGTCCGGTGATGACGGTCAGCGCATTTCTCGGAATGGTAACATCTATGTTTTTTAAGTTATGTACGCGGGCGCCAGTAACCTCAATTTCACCTGACGCTTCAATGCGTTCTGTTTCAATATCTTGTTTCAAAGTGATGCCGGTAATGTAAAATTGTGAACCTGCAAAGTTAATATTTTTTTTGAAACGAAAGAAGGTTATGATATGATATAATGTTGTTTTGAGGTGCTGATAATAATTGTTATTTTTGCACTCCACTCACGCCACAGGTGTGAGTGGAATTGATTTTAGTCTTATTTGCAACTTCGGTAAAATAATATTATCTTTGCCCCGCTTTTCTGATGCAGAAAGTGTGATGGGAAATTAAGCGACTAATCACTTAAAAATCAACGCTTAAATTTTGAGTAACACATTAATAAATTAAAATGAAAACTTTTGAATTAAAAGGTAAAGTTCGTGAAGAACTTGGTAAAAGGGCTTCGAAAGCCACACGTGCAGAGGAAAGTGTACCCTGCGTTTTGTACGGAACAGGTGAAAATGTACATTTTACAGCTACAGCAAGCGATTTAAGAAAATTGATTTATTCTCCGGAAGTGTTTATCGTGGATCTGGATATTGATGGTAAGAAGAGCAAAGCCATCATGAAGGATTTACAGTTCCACCCGGTATCGGATAAGGTGTTACATATCGATTTTCTGGAAGTAAGTGATAAAAAACCGGTTGTTTTGGAAGTTCCGGTGAAATTAAACGGTCTTGCTGAAGGGGTTAAAGCTGGGGGTAAATTAGCCTTGCAAATGCGCAAGCTGAAAGTTAAAGGTATTTATACTGATTTCCCTGAAGCTATTACCATTGACGTAACCAACTTAGGTTTGGGTAAAACTATTCAGGTTGGTGCCGTTAAAATTGACAAACTGGAAATCCTGAACGCTAAAAATGCCGTTGTCGCACAGGTTAAACTGACAAGAGCCGCCCGTGGAGCTGCCGCCGCTGCTGCCTCCGGAAAATAATTGCAGTTGAAATGAAATACTTGATCGTTGGACTGGGTAATATTGGTCCTGAGTACCAGGATACCCGCCACAACATAGGATTCACAATATTGGACGCTCTTGCAAGGGCGTCCAATGTTTTTTTTGAGGATAAACGTTATGGCTTTGTTACGCAGGTGAAACTGAAAGGCCGTACGCTTGTCCTGCTGAAACCGTCTACCTTTATGAACCTGAGCGGGCATGCGCTACGCTACTGGATGCAAAAAGAGAAAATTGAAATTGAAAATGTTCTGATACTGGTGGACGATATCGCCCTGCCTTTCGGTACCCTCCGTCTCAAACCGCAAGGTTCTGATGCCGGACATAACGGACTGAAAAATATTCAGGACATTCTGGGACACAACACCTATGCCCGTTTGCGTTTCGGAATCGGGAATAATTTCCCTAAAGGTTATCAGGTTGAATACGTGCTGGGAAGATGGGATGAAGAAGAACAAAAATTGTTGCCGGAAAGAGTGGATAAGGCAATTGAAATGATTAAAAGTTTCTGTCTTGCCGGGATGCAGCTCACGATGACACAATTCAATAATAAATGAAAACAGAAGTTCGTATAGATAAGTGGCTTTGGGCGGTTCGTCTTTTCAAAACCCGTTCTCTTGCTGCCGAGGCTTGTAAAAAGGGGAAGATATTGGTTGGAGGGGTAGAAGCAAAACCCTCCAGAAATATCAAAGTTGGAGAGGTGATAGGCGTGAAACGCAATCCTGTCCTTTTCTCGTTTGAAGTGCTCGCGTTAGCGGAAAACCGTATGGGAGCCAAACTGGTACCCGATTACATGAAAAATGTAACCACTCCCGATCAACTCGAATTATACGAACTCGGTAAAATCGCCGCGAAAAACAACCGAGGAAGAGGAACCGGCCGTCCCACCAAAAAAGAACGCCGCGAACTCGATGATTTCTTTGAGCCGACGTTTTTCTTTGAATTTGAAGAAGATTAATATAGTGGTTAGTGGTTAGTTGATAGTGGTTATTTTTTTTCACTAACCACTGACCACTAACCACTGACCACTAACCACTAACCACTAAATAATCATGCTCATCGCTTCCCAACTTAAAAAAACAAACATAAGTGAATATCTGCTGTATATGTGGCAGATTGAAGATCTGATCCGTGCCCTGCAGTTCGATATGGACCGGATTAACAATACTGTTATATCCCGTTTTGAGTTTAAAGAAGATGCCGGACGCAAGGTTGTTGTGGATTGGTACGAAAGTCTGATTGAGATGATGCGTATGGAACAGGTGATGGAAAAGGGACATCTGCAAATAAACAAAAATGTGATTTCCGAACTGGATGAATTGCATGTTTTACTGCTGAAATCAGGACAGGTGCCGGCCTATAACGCCAAATACATCCATGTGTTGCCCTTGATTAATCAGTTCCGGCGAAAAGCCGAAACGGGATTGAGTGACATTGAACTGTGTTTCAACTTTCAATATGGTATCCTGATGTTACGCTTGCAAAAGTCAGTGATAACTCCTGAAACAGAAAAGACCCGTGAGGAAATTTCCAAATTTATGGTATTGCTGGCTAAAAACTATCATGCATGGAAAAACGGAGAGCTTGACTTACAATAAAAATATTATCTTTGTGCGGAATAGCGAATAACGGAAAGCTGTTACCGTAGACTGTAGACTGTAGACTGTAGACTGTAGACCGCAGACCGCAGCTCATTAAAAAGTAACTTTAATAACAACTGTAGCATGAAAGGTATCATTCTGGCCGGAGGTTCAGGTACACGCTTGTATCCGATTACCAAAAGCATCTCGAAACAAATTATTCCGGTTTACGATAAACCCATGATTTACTATCCTTTATCTGTGTTGATGCTCGCCGGACTCAAAGAAATTCTGATTATTTCAACCCCACAGGATATTCATTTATATGAAAATTTACTCGGGAACGGAGAAGATTTAGGCATTAAACTGGAATATGCCATACAACCTTCGCCGGACGGACTGGCACAGGCCTTTATTATTGGCGAGCAATTCATCGGTGATGATTCGGTTTGTATGATCCTGGGAGATAATATATTCTATGGATTTGACTTTTCGAGAACATTGAAAGATGCTGCTAAGTTGCAGGATGGAGCCATCGTTTTCGGCTATTATGTGAATGATCCGGAACGTTATGGTGTCGCTGGGTTTGATGCAGATGGAAAGGTGCTTAGTCTGGAAGAAAAACCGACCGTACCCAAATCAAACTATGCAGTAACCGGCCTGTATTTCTACGGCAACGATGTGGTGGAAAAAGCCAAATCGCTGAAACCATCTAAGAGAGGAGAACTGGAAATCACTGATTTAAACAGGCTTTATCTGGAAGAAGGAAGATTAAATATGAAGATCATGGGTCGCGGGATGGCCTGGCTTGATACGGGAACGCATGACAGTCTGCTCGAAGCATCCAACTTCATTGCCACTATCGAAAACCGGCAGGGACTGAAAGTTGCTTGTATCGAAGAAATTGCTTTCCGCAACGGATACATCAGCAAAGAACAATTGTTGAAATTGGCAGAGCCTTTGAAGAAAAACCATTACGGAGAGTATATGATTAAAATTGCCAACGATAAAACATGTTGATACATGGAGATTATTGAAACACCCATTGCCGGATTGTTAATCATCAAACCCCGTGTTTTTGAAGATTCGCGTGGTTTTTTCTATGAAAGTTATAATCGCGGGAAGTATAAAGATGCCGGTATCGATCTTGATTTTTGTCAGGATAACCAATCGAAATCATCTTATGGCGTGATTCGTGGATTGCATTATCAGTTGAGTCCGTATGCCCAATCGAAATTAGTCTCGGTAGCTGTCGGTACAGTTTGGGATGTAGCCGTCGATTTACGAAAAAACTCTCGAACCTTTGGTCAGTGGTACGGAGTTGAGCTTTCGGCTGAAAATAAATTGCAGTTTCTTATCCCGAAAGGATTCGCACATGGCTTTTCAGTAATCACTGAAACAGCTCTTTTTACCTACAAATGTGATGCGTTTTACAATCAGGCATCGGAACGGGGAATCTTGTATAACGATCCTGAGCTGAACATCGACTGGAAAATTCCGTTAGAGAAAGCGCTTGTGTCTCCCAAAGATCAGGTGCATCCTTTGTTCAAAGAAGCTGAAATGAATTTCTAACACGCTAAATCATAAAGCAATGCAAACGGTTTTAGTCACAGGCAGTAAAGGTCAGCTCGGAAATGAAGTGCAGGTACTTGCTTCTTCTTATTCTCAGTTTGAATTTATTTTTACAGATGTTGAGGAACTTGATATTTGTGACCGGAAAGCTGTTGAAAACTACTTTGCAAAACGTAAAATTGACGTTTTGCTGAATTGTGCTGCATATACTGCAGTCGATAAAGCTGAGGAAGATGTTGAGCTTTGTTACCGGATTAATGAAAAAGCTGTCGGTATTTTAGGTGAAATTGCTGCGGAATATGGAACCAGGGTGGTACATGTTTCCACCGATTATGTTTTTGATGGTACCAGTTATCGGCCTTATACGGAAGACATGCCTGTTTGTCCGGCTACCGTTTACGGCAAATCGAAACTGGCAGGAGAGCAGCTGTTGATGGATGCTTGTCCGGCTGCGGTCATTGTGCGTACTTCCTGGCTGTACTCATCTTTCGGAAATAATTTTGTAAAGACCATGATGAGGCTTGGTAAGGAACGCGGTACTCTGAACGTGATATTCGACCAGGTGGGAACGCCGACTTATGCGGCAGATTTAGCTGACACTTTACTACAGATAATCTCGGCCGATAAGTTTGTCCCCGGAATCTATCACTACTCGAACGAAGGCGTGTGTAGCTGGTACGATTTCACCATTTCTATACACAAGATGGCAGGGATTAATTGCCGGGTATTGCCCATCGAAAGCAAGGATTATCCGGCGAAAACGCCTCGTCCACATTACAGTGTGCTGAATAAAAATAAAATTAAATCTAACTATAATATTCAAATTTCTCATTGGGAAGATGGCCTGCGACGTTGCATGGACATCCTTACTGAAAAATGAAACGAATTACTCCGGTACAACTCTTTATCTTGTTTTTGTTGGGCTGGTTTCTGCTGAATCTGTTTCAGGCGGTTTTCACCGAAATCACCAACGATGAGGCTTATTATGCTTTTTGGGGTAAGTACTTAGACTGGGGTTATTTCGATCATCCGCCCATGGTGGCGCTGTTTGCGAGTCTCGGATCTTTACTCTTTCCGCATAACCTGGGTGTTCGCTTTGTAACTGTTGTCACACAACTCGCAACTTTGGTTTTGGTCTGGAAAACAACCGGATTAAGGCTGAGTTCAAATCGTATGGTAGTAAGGTTCTTTGCGTTTGCAGCTTCAATAGTGATGTTCACTGTTTACGGATTCATTACTACGCCCGATGTGCCTTTGCTGTTTTTTGGAGCGCTTTTCCTCTTTGCATATCAGCTTTTTCTGAAACAGGATAACCTGTTCAATAGCTTATTGCTGACAGTGGCCATGGCCGGGATGGTGTACAGTAAATATCATGCCGGATTATTCATTGTACTTGTCGTTTTATCTAATCTGAAACTATTGCTGAATTACAGGTTCTGGCTGGCGGGATTTTTATCTGTTATTTTGCTTATTCCTCATCTTTGCTGGCAAATTCAGTATGATTTCCCGGGTTTTCAATATCATTTATTCGACCGTTCGTCCGACTTTCGTTGGAAATTTTTTTTAGATTACTGGCCGAATCAATTGGCGGTATTCAATCCCTTTTCTTTGGTGGCGGTAGTCTGGGCTTTATTCAGCAAAAAGAAAATGGAGTTATTCGACAGGGCTTTATATTTTATCATCGTGGGTTTTTTGTTGTTTTTCTGGGGCATGACTTTTCGTGGGCATGTGGAACCGCACTGGACGATTGTGGCTGCTCTGCCTATGATGATACTGGTGATGCAGGAATCGGAACTGAACCCTAAACTGGAACGCTATATCCGGCGGTTTGTCTATCCGTCGTTGATATTGGTGTTGCTGGGGCGGGCGCTGCTCATGACGGATTTATTACCTCAACGACTGAATCTGCACGGAAAAGAGCGTAAATACACAACTTTACATACCATTGCGGGAGACGCACCGGTCATTATCAGAGGTTCGTTCGAACATCCGTCCTTATATCATTATTTTACCGGTGGTAAAACGCAGTTGATCAGTTCACTGTATACCCGCCGTACACAGTTTGACATCTGGAACTTTGAAGCTGATTTTTATCATCAGCCTGTGTTGATTACCGGGGATTACGAGGGGCGTTCTAAATTATTGTGTTATGTCAATGGATCCACCTTCCGGGGATTTTTCACGGATAGTTTGCAGGTAACCAACCACATCAGGATTAGGTATGAACTCCCGGAAAAAACATTTATTCCCGGCGATACGGTCGTCATGCCGGTGGTGCTGCATAACACATCTGCGGAGGATTACTATTTTAACCATTCCGTATTTCCCGGCGAGCTGACCGGTATTTTCATCAGCCGGGGTAAAATGACTGAAATTCCCGCAATTTACCAAATAAGCGATTCAATTCCGGCGGGAGAAGAAGTGAATGCGGAGGTAAAGTTAGCTGTTCCTTATTTACCTGCTGATGTTTGTGATTTTACCCTTTCGCTGAAATCCTGGTTCGGCCCAACGCTCAACGCACCGGTTGTTCCTGTTAATGTACGTCAGCCATGATAGCAAGTTTACTCATAGTTAAGTTGCTCAAATTTGTGTTGGTGGGTTTCTCCGGCATGCTTATCGACTATGGCGTAACCTGGTTGCTGAAAGAAAAAGCAAAACTCAATCAATACATCGCGAATTCAGCCGGCTTTATACTGGCAGCTTCTTCCAATTACATCTGGAATCGCTTGTGGACTTTCGCCAGTCAGAGCGAACAAATCACCCGCGAATACTTCTCTTTTATCCTCATCTCTTTAATCGGACTGGCCATCAATACCCTCGTTATCCTGTTGCTGAACGGTAAGCTGAAGCTGAATTTTTATCTGGCAAAGCTGATTGCTATCGTGGTGGTAACGGTGTGGAATTTCAGTATGAATTTTTTGATAACGTTTGGGGGGTAAGGCCTGTCTGATGAATCATTTTGTATAGTCTCGGGTTATTTTTTCATTCTATTTTTATTTTATTTACAATGCCAATTGTATTTTTTTTGGATGACTATTTGTTTTTTTTTGAGGTTAAATAATGTTAATATTGTGTGTTCTTTTTATTTTTCACTTTAAATACTTTAAGTTGTTTATAATCAGATTTGTGTGAGTGTTTATTTTAATGTAATTTGTCGTATATTTCACAAAATCATGTATTTTGATAAAACTTTGATAAAAGTTTGATGAAACTTTGTGAGATTTTTATTGAAAAACTTTCTTTATCTTCGGCAGCAAGAAATTACAGAACATTTTTATTTTATATCATTTTTTAAACTTTTATTATGGATAAAATATCATGTTTGCTGCTGGCAATAACCATTTCATCTTCGATTACCGGACAGGTATAGTTAACTAAGGAGAGGAATGCTTATCGCGCCTCTGATCAGCTCATCAAACAACAGGTTGAATTCAAAGATCCCGGAAGTTCCGGCAAGAACCTGATCTGGGACTTTCGCATGTTGCAACCGGTAAATGAGGAATATCCTCTGCAGTATTTCATTCCCGACAGCACCCGCATGGATACGGTTTGCGGCATGGAGCATCATACCCGGTACTATTACTGTCAAAAACGTGATAGCGTATGGGCAACCGGTTTCGAGAATGCCACCACGCTGATGGAATACCATGTCCCCGAACTAAGAATGAAATTTCCGTTTAGTTATGGCGATACCCTGTTCAGTTGTTTTGAAGGTGATGGAGAATATTCCCGCAGGCTTAAACTGCATGTAAAAGGATACACCCGTGTGGAAGCTGATGCCGAAGGTGAATTGCTGTTACCGGATTTCGAAACGGTAAAAAATGCCTTGAGGGTCCGTACTTTACGTTATTATACCCAAACCGGCAAAGACAGTACTGAGATGCTGCTGGATACCTATTCCTGGTATGCCGATGGTATCCGTTACCCGGTTTTCGAGAGCATCAAGACGGACATCATCAAACGGAAAAGGAACAGCAATGGCAGCGAAAGTGTACGTGACACAACCATTTTCACCACTTCGTTTTATTACTCACCGGTACTGCAAACTTCACAGGTACAAACCGACCCTGTACCAGAAGAGCCAGAAGAAGTAACAGGCGCTGCTGCTGTATTTACCGAAGCTAAACTGTTACCCAACCCGGTCGTGCAACAATTGCACATCCAGTACAAACTCGTACGCGATGCCCGTGTATGGTTTACCGTGCACACCAATGGAGGAGTATCTGTTTGCCAGACAACATCGCCTCAGGATTTGCCTGAAGGATATCATAACACGCTGATCAACATGGGTCATCTTACCACGGGTACTTACACGCTTTTTGTGCATGTGGATGATATGGTGTTGCAGCGGGTGGTGGTGAAGAAATA
>JARKQF010000100.1 GCA_029973975.1 Paludibacter sp. | reverse complement strand
TATCTTGTTAACATGAATTTAAAACTTACCCCGAAATTGCTGGAAGATACAGGAAAAGAAGAAGATATGAGCGGTGTGCTGACTTGTCGGTCGTAGAACATCTGGATATTAACTTTGGAACTGAATACATAATCAGCCATGATTTTCATGGTTAATAACTTGTTTCCGCTGGAAGCTTGTGTCAATCCTTCATCAATTTTACGTAAGAGTGATTTTATGTCTTTGTACGAGAAATCTGCATTGATTTTCAAGTCGTTTTTAATCCTGGATTGTGTGCTGTTTTTTAATTTCAGGATGACATCAAAATCTTTGACCACATACCCGAAACCAATTACAAACTCATCGGTCATGGCATCTATCATTTGTGTGTTGGATAGATTCAAGGCCAGGTTACGTTGTTTTTTGTACTCTAATTTGGTAGTCATGCTGTTTTTCAGTGCTGCATTGATGCCGATAAGCGGACTGAATTGTTCTGTCAGCGACACAGAAGAAATATCGTAGGGCGATGCCGGAATCGGATTGTTGGATTGCACATCGCGGATGTATCCGAGTGCGTTATCGTCGTTACCCATGGCTACCCAGGTGGAATAGGATGTGTACGAACCGATGCTGTAACGGCAGGTG
This sequence comes from Paludibacter sp., assembly GCA_029973975.1. Classification (GTDB taxonomy): domain Bacteria; phylum Bacteroidota; class Bacteroidia; order Bacteroidales; family Paludibacteraceae; genus Paludibacter. The sequence goes on along the minus strand of JARKQF010000100.1, from coordinate 23,991 downwards.
TAAGCATGTGTAATACTGATAGAGCGGAACTTATCCTTCACCCAGGGGATGCGGGACAAACCATCGTAGTTGGCGCGCCAGTTCGGCAGTATACTGAGGAAGGACAAGAATGGCTTAGTTTCCATCCTTTCTGGATTTCTGCCCGTATAAGCTGATAAAAACGCCGGAATCAGGACTTCCGATGAATTAAGTCCGAATTCTTTTTTATTCGGGTCATCATCATAATAAGTTCCTTTCAGCGGGAATTCACTGAAAAATCCGGTTTCAGGATAACGTGTACCACGGTATTGAGCATTTAATTTATTTCTGAAGAATGTACGATTCGTCAGGAACTGATTGAATACATCCGAATTGTAATTATTCTCAGCTGTACCGATTGGCTTGAAAGCTGTTGCCAGCGCAACCTGTGTGATATTAAAACTTCCGTTGAAGGTTGTCGGCATGCCCTCGAACATATACTGGATTGTTCTGTTGGAAGCTTCATAACGTTTGGCATTCAGATCGATTTTGAGTCCGGGTATAGGCTCGAGGTTCATCTTCAGATCTAAATCGGATGTCATGGCCGTATTTGCCGGATTGATAATCGAATCACTCATAAACAGCCAACCCTGGTCAATGGCATTACTTATCGTGTTGTCGTGATGCAAACCAAAAGCAAAGTCGAGACCCGGGGCATAGGTTCCGTTGTTCATAACCTGCTGACCGAAGATTTCGGCATTCGGTAAAAATCCGGGTATCACCATGCTGTTGGTTTCACGATAGGTGATGGAACCCCTGCGAATTGACATCAATACGCGGGTAGCTATGTCCGTGATGTTTTGTGTTACCGTCCTGACATTCGGATCGTAGGTAACTAAAGTAACCGATACACTGTCAAGATTATTTAAACTCAGGATTTCAATATCCGACGGGTTTACGGTATTATATTTCAGTTTGATTTTATTTCCTTTTTTATCGGTGGCACTCAGATTGAAATAATTACTGCCTAAGCGATGTCTTACGGTCGTTTTCTTGCCTTTTTCAATATTGATTACCTCATTATAAGTCTTGGGTTTGAATTTTGGGTTCGGTACTTTTCTCTGGTTACCGGTAAACCGGGAGTTTACTTCTTTCAGATAAGCCGATTTGTTGTACAGTGTTTCCATGTTAAACTGCCCGTCAATCTGATAGGAACGTGTGCTGGTAGCAGTGTTCCCAAAATCATCCATGTCTTTCAGACGAGCTGAGCGGTTCCAGTTGTAGTTTGCATTGTAAGAGGTATTTACTGATGTAATCCAGTCGAATAGCGGGATTTTATTTACCGGAATACCCCAGGAAGCCGTGAAAACCTGCTGATAAGTGTAAGGCGTTCCCAGTTTACGGATACTCGACCAAACCGAGTCGCGCCATTGTTCATAATGCTCTCTGCCAAATTCAGGAGTATAATAAGGCTCCTCGATGATGGCATTGGTGGCTGTTTGCAGACTGAGTTTCAAGGTTCTTGTTAAATCCCATTTGATGTCAAACTGCCGGTTCCACATAAAATCCTTACTGAAAGTAACATCCAGCGCGTCATTTCCTGTACTTCCACCAAAATCAGTATTGAAATCACGGAGTTTAATCTGTGAATACTGTCTGTTCATGTTGGTGTTGAATCCGATGGAATTTGGCAGGTAGTTAAAATTCAGTTCTTTAATGAGCTTGGCAGCCGGCTTATCCAATCCTTTCGCTTTTTTAAAGGGTTCAAAAGGTTTATTTTCAAAACTGAAGTTATAATTTAATGAAGCTCTTTCCTGTTTAATCAAATTCTGCTCCACTTCAGCGCTGTGTTGGTTAGTTTCAGAAAATGAATAAGAGAAGGAAAGGTTCGCCGGATCGTAGAATTGAGGTTTTTTACTCTTGATGTTTACTTTGGCGGATGATATGGTGAAATTTTTAGATGTATGTGTCGTTTGAGATATCAACAATAAGGAATCTCTTTCTGTTTCCGAATCCAGGTTATTTAACGATTCTTCCAGTGTAACATCTTGATCCAGTGGGTTGTATTTTGGGCTGAGGGTTTCGTTGGTATAGGAGAAATAAGCTGGTAACTGTACTTTGGCCTCTTTGGGTAAGAATCGGCCTAACTCCAGAGAGGTTGAAAAATTCATTTGGTAGAGGTCGTCGTTTCTTCTTTCCATCACGTTGCTTTCGAGACTACCGTAGCCGGCTGTTTCGACACGACCTGCTAAATTAATGCTTCCTAAATCAGAAAGTCCTACTGCCAGATTTGCCAGGGCAGCCCAACCGCTTTCTTCATTGAATTGTGACATGCGTAACTCGTTTACCCATATTTCAGCCGATTTCAGGTTGTTGCTTCTGTTGCGTACTCCAATCATGATGTTTTCAACTTCCGCAATGGTAGGATTACCTACAACTGTGATGCTGTTTCTGGGCTTTTCAGGATCGGAGACTGTAAACGGGGTTAAATTTGTTACCGCCTGTGAATTACCTTTGGCCTTATTTCTTCTCAGCTTGACTTCTGTCAGGGCTTCAAAAGGAAAATCAATCATGTTGTCGGGATGCCAGACTACTTCACGGTCACGCGTATTACTTGAGCTGTATGTTCCATGAGGAGTTAACATCAGCGGCACTTCATATTCATAATAATTGTTGACCATGTCGGATCCGATACGAATAAAACAAGTCAGTTCGTTGTCTTTTAAATTGTATTCGTCATTGATCAGTTTTTCGGCATGTACAAACATTTGAAGTCGTTTGTACTGACGCATGTCGTAAGATGTGTTTTTGTATACTGCCTTAGCGTCGCCGGGAGCCAGTCCGGTGACTTTCATAAGCATGGATTGTTCATTTTGTTGAATCAGCTGGGGTTGTCCCGGGTCGGTTGCACGGGTAATGCCCGGAGGTAATATGTAATTTACCGGTATCTTTTCTGAATTTTCTTCGATATTCACTGCCTGAACATCCAGTTTACCTTCTGATATGGGTGTTTTTCCCGGTTCATGCAACATTTTAGTGTAGTTTCTCCATTCTCCTCTTACCAAATCTAAAGAGGCAAAACGCAGGTGCTTTTCCTGTTCAAAGCCAGTCATAAACATACGGATAAACCGGATGGATTTGAAATTACGTATATTCCCAACTATATTTTTATCATCATATTCTCTCAATGGAATTTTAAACTGATACCAACTTACCTGTTCTATGTTGTTGTTGGCTAACTTAACATTGGAGGTAATTTTATCTGTGATGTAGTTTGAACCAACCACCATTTTCTCAGGTTTTATCTCAACACGATATTGAAAATATCTTTCATATTCATTCAGGGTGTTATCGTTGTTGATATCTTCGTTGTCAGGAATTGAAGTAGCCGTTGTCGTATAGGCCAGATCGCTGTTGGTAGCATCAGGAGAGTTTCCTTCTGTCCCGTTAAACCGTTTGTAACGGGTTAAAATACCCGCTTCCTGCTGATCGTAAGCAGGATTCCGGTAGAAGCTGTAATTGTCACCGGCAGGGTCGTTGAGTGGTGAAAACGGATCTTCCTGCATTCGCTGACGGGTGGCTACGTTTACTTTTGCCAGAATTGAATCGACATAGCTACGATACGTCGGAAAAATAAATTCCTTTTCTGTCGGGAGCCCATTTAATCCCACATCTTGTTTGGCTCTGGCTCCTGCTGTGTTGTCGAATGCAGTTACGGTTGACTGTACACGGGGTACCACGCCCCAGACTGTTTCTTCTGTTTTAGTAGGATCATCATCCAACGGTAATCCGTGTTCAAAGAATTTTTTACCATCTTTCAGTACATCTTCGCTGATATCGCCTAAGTTGAAGTATAGTTCGCCTCCTTTATCACTTCCGTCATTGTAAATGAACGGATCCATCATCCAGAATTCAATGTATTCGATATTGGAGGTTTCGAAGTCGGTAACATCCAGTTTACGCATGATGCCTCCCCAACGTTTGTCGGGAAATTTCAACCGGCCATTTTCATCCATTCCTTCCACATCTAAATTGTAAGGTCCCCGTTCAGTCGGGTAATATGACAGATTCATAATAGTCATACTGGTAGTCAGGGTGGAAGGGGTGTCCCTGTTCGGAAATATTTCAGGAATCAAAACGGTACGAGTGTAATGATTGGACTGAGACTCCAGGTTATTACGCAAGTTGGCCGGTGTCGACGGTTTATCCTGGTTTAACAAGGGATCGACAAAATACCAGGCCAATAAAGCACGGTTGTTTCCATAAGCTACCTGGTTGCTTAGTGCAGATTCCGGAAACATGGAAGGTGTGCTTGCCAGGTACCAGTTGAACGGATAATTGATATTGAAACTGGTTTTGGTTGATTCGAAATCATCCAGGTAGGCATAGCCCTCGGAACCAACGGCTTTGTGATGACCAGGCAGTAATTGTGCGAATTCGGCATTAAAAGCGATTGTAGAAGGAGCTGTTGCATCTACAAAAGGTAATTTGTCGAGCATATTGGTCAGCCATTGCGACTGTCCTTTCCATGCCGTATTCAATCCCCAGATGGTATTGGCAATAGGTTCGTTGCCGGTGTTAACTTTCTTTGTCAACGGCATTTCAGAAAGACGCATAATAGTTCCTCCCACTGAAAAATCTTTACTGAACTGATATTCCATGTGGGTGCCGAGCATGGTTTTCCGCTGCATGTTAAACATCGACTGATTCTCGAGTTTCACGTCCACCTGAGTTCCCGATTCGATAATGGATTGGTTGATGACATTAACTGTACCCATGGTGTAGTCGACAATGTAATCGACATTCTCACGAAGCGTAGCTCCTCCGGCAGTTACTGTTACAGAGCCCCTTGGTACATTCATGGCATTGAGTCGAATTTCAGAACCGCTGGTGGCTTTGTATTCTCCTTCAATCATGAATTTATTTTTTTCGCTGAGTTCTCTGGCGACAACCAGCGTAGAATCGTAAAGTTCCTGAAAAATATATTTTTCAGCTATCTGATCGTTGCCGATCATTTTCTTCAGATGCGAACCAAAAGGCTCCAGAACCGGGAACATAATTCTGCCGCTGGAAGAAAACGCGGTATATCCTTCAATGTAGTCGAATTTTCCATCGGGATTTGTGTTTTGTTTTAAATCCAGCCGGTCGAGATTCATTACCCTGATTAACAGTTGATTTTTGATGTCTCCTTCGGTAATATAACGCAGGTTGGTACCAATAGAATCATTGCGGTAAACAATGTTTAACTCGAAGTTTTCCTGCTGCATCTGCATGGCTCCCAGGTAATACACGTTTTTTAGCATGAGATCCCAGGTGGGTAATTGCGGCGACTGAGATGTGCCTTTCAGTAATTTTACTATCAAAGCATTGGGAGCCTGAACCTGGTCGGTCGAAAATTCACCTACCTGATACACATTTCCTCCCTGTGTGTATTCATAAGCTATCCCGACAACCTCATCAGGATTTAACGTGCTTCTCAGAGACAGGATTCCAAGAGTTGGATTGAAACTGTATTCTGAAGGATTCAGTCTGCGGGCGCTTTCAATTTTTTCGTAATCCTCACCTCCGTTGATGCCAAAACCTCCCAGATTGTCGGCGAGTACCGCATTGGTTCTTTTGATATCACGGACTTCATCTCCCAGATCTTTTATCTCCTGATAGAGCGTGTTGGCATCGTTATAGGGATTGGTAGCGGATCCCTTGGGTTTCCAGTGAGAGTTGTCGATACGGGAGTGTTCTCCTAAATCCATGAAAGCAATGATGTTACGGGCTTCATCGTAGTTGGCGCGTTTGTTTGTTATCCAAACCTCGATTCTGTTGATGGTAATGCCCGAAGATATGAATGGCAGGCGGCTCATGGCCGTTTCAAAATTTTCCCTGAAATGATGTCCGATGAAAAAGTGCCGGTTTTCGTCGTAATTGTCGATATTGACTTCATATTTGGTCGTTTGCGCACCACCACGCGAACTCACTGTTTTGGTTTCAGATTCTTGTTGTGATGCAATGGCCGAAACACTCAATTTGCCAAACTGTAAATCCGTCCGTAAACCGAAAAGTGCTGTGCTACCGGTGATAAGCGAACTGTTGAGCTGCATGCTTACATTACCGGCCTGAATACTCCGGATGATATCATCTTCATTACCTTTGTAATTCAATTTGACTAATTTCTGATCAAAGTCAAAAGTCGATTCGGTGTTATAATTCATGTTGAAATTGACCTTGTCGCCAACACTACCAGTCACATTCATCTGAATTTTTTCATCGAAATCGAACATGGTTGTTTTACGCATGCGTTCTGTCAGCGCCGGATTATCGAGTTTGTTGGTTTTTATACCGAAAATAAGTTCGGCCGAGCCCTGTGTTTTGATTTGTACACCACCGGGACCGAATACTTTATCTGCTTTGCCAATGTCAAACTTGATGTCGGTAATGGAAAATTTCTCTTCATTATCTACTTCAGCCTTGGAATTAAGCTCTTTCCAGTAATCTTTTAGTTCATTTTTAGCTGAAAAATCGACATATTCTTTTTCTGTAAGTGTAAAAGGAGTTGCAATTTCCATATCGCCCACCCGGGTGCGCATTACATAATTTCCGGAACGAATATCATATTCCACTGTCGTTTTTACGTTGTCGGGAAGGGGAGCGTCCAGAGGAACTTGTTGTTTTATTGTCTCAAAATCATCCAGAGTTGTTTTACTGATGCTGAAGTCTTTGGGTGTTGTGACCTCCTGCGCGTTATTGTCGGGCTGACTGATAGAATCCTGATAAAGCAACTCCGGTTCAGATAATGTGTTCAGTACGCCCGACACAGAACCTAAAATTACCAGAAAAAAGAGGGTGAGAAATAATATCCTTGATTTCAGAACCATACTTTGCTGCTAAGTGAGAAAAACCGATTACATATCAGATATTCTTCAACGCCAGTTTGATGAGTTGTTCAACGGTAACATCCGATTGTGATTTCAGGATACCATCAACAGCCTTTTGAGATACATTGGCTGCAAAACCCAGCATTACAAGGGCAGATACAGCTTCTTCACGAACTTCGCCGGATGCATGTTGTTGCGGTAGATCGATGTCGGATATCACATTAAGTTTAATGATTTTATCTTTTAAGTCCACGATGATGCGCTGTGCTGTTTTAGCTCCGATTCCTTTAATTGAACTCAGTGCAACAGCATTACCGGTTGCAATCATTTGTTGAATTTCGGCAACTGCGTACGATGACATGATCATCCGGGCTGTATTGGCCCCGATTCCCGAAACTGAAATGAGCATCAGGAATAGTTGCCGGTCGGCCTGGTTGAGAAAACCGTATAAATTATACGCATCCTCCCGGATAGCTTCATAAATATACAATTTACCCGTTTTCTGTCCGTTCAGCACTGAGTATACCGGCAGGGCTATATTGATAAAATAACCTATGCCGGCGGTTTCTACAACAGCATAGGTCGGGTTTAATTCGGTAATTTCTCCTTTTATGTAATCTATCATATTTTTATCGAATCAGCATGCAGTTTATAAACCCACAAAAATAAAAAAAATAATCGGCCTGATAAAACCGTTTCGGACATCCTGTCGATTGTAAATGCTTTTCAGACGGGATGTTTCGATTGAATAACGGTTTATTTCGGGAAAAAGTACAACCTTTTTCGTAATTTAGTTAAAAAAATATGTTAAAATGATGTGAGATGATAAACTAAGCAGCATATAATTTGTTCTTGAAATAGTTATCAAATATAGTCACAAAAGGCGTAAAGAGTGAATAACGAATCTTATATGTTCCTTTTATGACTTATATGGTTAAAAATTTAAACAAATAAATTTATGAAAAAACTTCAATTGTTATTACTCGTGACATGCGTGTTAGGGTTTACTGCACAGGCTCAGTACAAATTACCGCAGTTAAATTACAGCTATGCCGATTTGGAGCCTTACATCGACAGTACAACGATGTACATCCATTACAACAACCATCATGCGGCTTATACCAACAACCTGAACGCAGCATTGAGCAAATATCCGGAATTGTATAAGAAGGATTTGGTCGAAATTTTTCAGAATTTTTCAGAGCTACCTGCTGACATTCAAACGGCGGTAAGAAACAATGGGGGAGGGTACTACAACCACGTGTTATTTTGGGAGTTGCTGACTCCTGCATCCAAAAGCAAAATGTCGCCTGTTGTGGAAAAAGCTTTGATTGCCAACTTCGGTTCCGTGGATCAGTTTAAAGCAGAATTTGAAAAAGCAGCTGCAACCCGTTTTGGTTCAGGCTGGGCATGGCTTATTAAAGATAATAGCGGTAAGTTGAAAATTGTATCGACACCCAATCAGGATAATCCACTGATGTCGTTTGCTGAAGCAAAAGGTAAACCGGTTCTTGCGATTGATGTTTGGGAACATGCTTACTATCTGAAATATCAGTCGAAACGCGCTGATTACACCAAAGCATTCTGGCATGTTGTTAATTGGAAAAAAGTAGAAGAACTTTTGAAATAAAGCATTTAATTCAATATTTTTTCTGATATTTGTAATTTAGAATCAGCTTATGATTTCTAATATAACTAATGTGGTAATAATATAATCAATTTAAAGTTTAAAATTATGGGAATCAAGAAAGTATGGGTTGAAGAAGATTGTACGTCATGTGGTGTATGCGAAAGTTTATGTCCTGAAGTATTCGAAATCACAGATATTTCGCACGCGAAAGAAGGTGTGAACTACTCTGATTACGAAAGTGAAATCAGGGAAGCAGCTGATAGCTGTCCGGTAGAAGTTATTAAATTCGACGAGGACTAATCTTCCACCAGTTTAAATCTTACCCGCCAGCGTCCGTTTTCAAAATCGTGACTGATAATTTCAAACCGGGCTATTTCGGCTGTGTTTGAAACATGCTGTCCGATGCAGGCGCAGGCGTCGTAATCACCCACGCGGATAACACGCAGAGTTTCCGACGCATCAGCAGGAAGTTTGGATAAATCAGCGATTTTTGCTGCTTCTTCCCGCGACAATAATTCTTCATACACAGGAAGGTGACGATTAATGATTTCGTTCACCTTTCTTTGTATTTCAGCTACTTGTTCTTCTGTGGGAGCGGTCGGTAAATAATAATCACATTTACTTTTTTTCTTTTCTATATGGGCGTTTGCCGATCTGCTACATCCGAACATCCGTACCATGGTTTGGTTGAGTATGTGTTCGGCAGTATGCATCGGACGGTGGTAATCTTTTTTGGCTTCGTTTAATATAGGTTCTTCCATAAACTTATTTGTTGTGTCGTTGCAAAGATAGTAAAAACATTACTATTTCCCCATCGTATTAAATTTATAGGAAAACGCCAGCATTACGAAACTTTTGAGGGTGTTGAATTGCCTGTCTTCCACAAAATTGCTTGAAATTAGTTGTGTCACATTTAGCTGCTGTTGCAGGATATCGTTGAAAAGCAGGGTGATCGTTCCGGAATTATTTTTCAGAAAATTCTTGCTTATTTCGGCATTCCATAATAATTCCTGTTGATTGTATTCGTTTGAAAATCCGGTAAACGACCTGTAGTTTAATTCACTTGAGAGTGACCACGATTTCGGGAGGTTTAGCTGAGCACTCAGAAAACCGCCCAGTGAACTGATACGCTTGTCTAAGATATTTTCCGTAGAATAGGCTGTGTTGCTTAATTCATATTTTATTTTTGCCATCATATACAATATATCCCATTTAAATGTCAGACCTAAATCCTGATTTAATGTGGTGGTCGTAGCAATTGTTTTCTGACTTCCCGTGCTGCTGTTTACGGTAGAAAAACCGATATTGTTGCGAATTCCGGATTGAGTATAGTTATTGATTTGAAAATAAGTTGATAATGGTCTGTTGTACATGAACATCCCGGTAATATTCCACGAGCCCGACTGGTTGACAGGGCTGGTGGTTTTTATCCCCGTTTCACCATCATAGTCGGTAAAGTTAATAATATCGTTCAGGATATAATTGCCTTCAATATTGGCCATAATTGATTGCTGACTTTCGCGGTTGTTATCGTTATAGCGCAATCTTGACCAGTGTGTAAACTTAGGCAACAGATCGGGGTTACCAATCCGGATGTTGGTCGGACTGCTTTCATCTCTGGATGGGTCAAGTTGAGCGACGGTCGGAGAAGTTGATCTGCCCCGGTAATCGAAACGCAGGTTCTTTCCATTGCCCATATTATAGATAAGATAGCCAACCGGTGCAAAATTATAGGTTTGCAGTCCCGGAAAATAGGTAATGGTTGAATCGGAACCTGTTGAAGAACCGTTTTGGATGAATGAGCGACTCTTAATTCGTGAAGGATTAAAATCCACACCGAAAACATAGCTGACTTTGCTCAGCACCCCTCTGTAACTGATTCCAAGTTGTTGTGTGAGGGTAAGATTCTCAACGCTTTTACTATATGGAATATCGAGTATGGTATATTCCCCTGTCGAATCAGGTTTAAAATTATTTTTGAGATTTTCACGGCTATCAGTCCTTATCCAATACACAAATTGCAGGGAATGTTTTTTTGCCAGCGGTTCGATATAGGATAGATAGAGCCGGTTGTTGAAATTGGTTGTGCCGGTATTCCATTGTTGGTCTCTGATTACCTCTTTATTGTTTTTTCTTTTGAAATAGTAATAACGGGCATTGGTTTCCCCGTTTCCGGTCGACGAAGTGTATCGTGAATCAAGGTTCACAGACAATCTTCTTCCTTTTTTATTAAATTGGTGAGAGACAGTGAAAATTCCTCTCAGGTTTAATTCGGGACTTGTTGAAAAATTATTATATTTATTGGTGTTTACAGAATCTCTTTCTTCATTACCTGCTTGCAAAACAGAAAAACCATCATTTGTTCTTGTTGTGATGCCATAAGAGGCAGAGGGAATAAATGAGAAAGTCCAGTTTTTAACACTCCTGTTCTCTAATTTTCCACTGAAACGGATTTCCCGGTTATGAATAATTTGTGTCAGTGTATCTGATTGAAATGAGGTGCTGTCTGCCAGGTAATATTGCCGCTTGGAATTCCGGTTTACAATACTCTGATTTTGCCCGAAAGATAAATCGCCATTGATTACCCAGGGAGATTTTCGCTCTACTCCGGATGAAAAGTTGATGCCGGTGGACAAAGATGAATTTAATCCGGGTTTACCGCTACCGGTGGTACTCCCGCTTCCTCCAATTGTCATGCCGTTGATATTGTTTCCATTAACCACAAGACCGAGTTGAGTTTCATCGTAAAGACGGGCAGCAAATGAGTTGACAGAATAACGCATTAAATTTTCTTCGCTACTTGCAGGTTCCCGCCCTAAACCCATGTTACTGCTCGAAAGCCAACCTCTTTTCTTGTCTTTCTGAATGCCTATATTGATAACCAGATTTTCCTCTCCGTCGTCAATACCCGTTAGTTTGGACAGCTCCGATTTGTCTTCAATAACCTGAAGCTTTTCCATGATATGGGCCGGTATGTTTTTAATAGACAGATTGGGGTTACTTCGAAAGAAATCTTTACCATCTACCATCACTTTTTTTACTTCCTTCCCATTTACAAAGATTTTACCTTCCTCATCAATGCTTATGCCGGGTAATCTTTTCAGCATATCTTCCACAACGGCATTTTCACGCAGCCGATATGCATTGGCATCGTATTCTACCGTATCATTTTTAACAGTCATTTCCCTTCGTTGTGCAACAACAGAAGCTTCAGCCAATGTAATGGTGTTTTCAATCATGACTGTTTCTCCCATGTCGTAATTATTTTTTTTAGCTGTGACTTTTAATTCCTGATAAAGATTTTGGTAGCCTACACTCGTAATCAGAATCAAATAATCATTTTCCTTTATACTTGTAAAATTGAAGATGCCATCATCATTACTGGTTGTTCCTTTGATAAAAGAACTGTCGGATTTCAACAGCAATTGAACAGAAGCGTAGGGTAGGGGTACAGCAATATTGTCTTCGTATGTAATAATTTTACCTGCAATATTTTTCAATGCTGTGTCCGTATCAGCATACGTGTTGACAGAAAATATATTTAACAGAAATATAAGATAGAATGAATATTTCTTGATGTACAGGAATACAGTGTTTTGCATGATTTTCAAAGCAGATAAAACTGCTTAGCTGACTTTACGGTTTTTGAAAATGCAAAACTAAGAAAAAATATGTTCGAATTATGTCAAAATAATACAAATTCTATGTATTATTCAATTATTTGCATATTTGAGAATTGTCTTTATCAATTCATTTTTATTGATTGGTTTAGAAATTATATCATTAAATCCAGCTTTTTGAATTTTTATTCTTTCTTCGGTAAATGCATAAGCAGTTTGGGCAATGATAGGTAAAGACCGATTGTTTTTGCGTATTTTTTGAGTAACTTCAATACCCGAAAGGCCCGGCATTCTGATATCCAGAAGCAAAATGTCAAAAGCCGGTGTTGATTTTAGCTTTTCCAGTACTTCCAGACCATCGCAGGCCCGGGTAATACTGATATTTTTATGTAACAACAGGTTTTCAAGATAAAGAAAGCTGATCTCGTCATCTTCAGCAATAAGAATATTCAATGGTCTTGTCAGTGAATCAAGTGTTGAGTGATTTTCGGCAGGCTTCGTTTCTGATTGATTAACCGGCTTGAAAGGAATTGTAAAATAAAAAGTACTCCCTTTATTTACTTCCGATTCAACCCAAATATTTCCACCTAACATTTCGACATAAGCTTTTGAGATAGCTAACCCGATACCTGAACCTTCGTGAGAACGTGTAATGTCCAGATCGGATTGTACAAAACGATCGTATATCGCGTTTTGTCTATTTGCGGGAATACCGCATCCGGTATCTTTTACGTAAAATTCCAACATGTCTTTCTTTATTTTATAACCCAAGTTTATACTTCCGGTAGTTGTAAATTTTATTGCGTTTTTTATCAGATTGATAAAAATTTTTTCTAACAGCGATTTGTCGGTTTCAATAAGGACTGAATTATCGGTTAGATTATTGTCCAGCGTGAGCGCTAAGTTTTTTTCGGCAGCCTGATTAGTAAAAAAACGCAATAATCCAGACATAAATTGTTCAAGATACACTTCTGACTTATGCAGGATGATCTGATTACTTTCAATTTTTGAGATTTCAATCACATCATTAATAGTGTGAAGCAAGCGGTTACCACTTTTCTTAACAATGTCGAGATATTTTTTTCGATCTGTTTCAATCAGATCCTGATTGTCTAATAAATCGATAAATCCCAGGATACCATTCATAGGAGTGCGAATTTCATGGGAGATGTTTTGCAGGAAAACTGTTTTCAGATGATCACTTTCTTCTGCTTTTGTTTTTGCAGCCATCAGTTCTTTTGTTTTGATCCTGACTGATTTTCTGAGTATAATAATAAAGGCAAATGCAAGTAGGGTGACGACAGATATAATGATTAACAGCCACTTGATTTGCAGTGGGATACCATGTTCATGCTGATGAATATCCAGCCATTTATGCAATGAGGTAAAATAGGCAGATGTAGTATTGTTTTTTAACTGCGCTAAGTTGTGGTCAAAAATGGTTAAAATATCCTGAGATATGTGATTGTTAAATCCAAAATATAATTCGTTTGGCTGAAACACGATTCCAGTAGGAATAATATTGGGATCAAATTCATCAGAAAAATAGAAAAAACGGTCAGCAACAATCAAATCAACTTCATCATTCATTAAGGCATTCCGGGTAGATATATAATCTTTGAATGCAACGATATCATAAGATAAATTGAATTTCTTTTTGATTTTTGTAGTTAACAGTTCCTCCTGATATGAGCCTCTTAACAAGCCGATTCGTTTCCCTCCGAGTTCGTTTATCGATTGAATACGGTTGGATTTCTTCGTGTAAACTTCTAGCCAGGTATTAATGACCGAAAGGTGGTTAAAGTTAAATAAAGAGTCGCGTTTTGGCGTGTGTGCCATGTCGGGCAGGATGTCAATTTCGCCAGTTGAAAGCATGACGATCAGAGTCGGCCAATCATTGTAAACATATTCAAGTTTGAGTTTCTCCTTCCCGGCAATATCAGTTAAAATATCAATAAAGATTCCATCCGGGTTTCCATCATCGTTGAGGAATATTTTAGGCTTATTCTGATAAACACCCACCCTCAACGATTTCTCCGGACTAGCTTCGTGAGCAAAAACCGGAAAGTACGTTGCAAGTAAAAACAATAAACTGATCAACAGGGTCGGATTTGTTCGTGTCATTTACCAGCATTTTATAAGCCATCTTATAGAAAACAAAAAAGAGCGCCTTTTGTTAGACGCTCTTTTTATTTTTATTAAATAAATATGTACTTTAGTATAAACAATATTGCCAGTATATACATTCCGATGCTGAGCTTTTTGAAGTTGCCTGCAATCATGTTGATTAGCACATAACTCAGAACACCCAGTGTGATACCTTCCGCAATACTGTATGCCAGCGGCATGGCGATGATACAGATGAATGCCGGTATTGTCTCCGAGAAGTCAGAAAAATCAAGTTCTTTGATAGGACTTAACATATAAAGACCAACCAAAATCAAGGCCGGAGCTGTTGCGGCTCCCGGAATAGCCAGAAAGACAGGAGAAAAGAAAAGCGCCACAGCAAAACATAATGCTGTAATCAGGGCAGTCATTCCGGTTCTTCCTCCTTCTGAAACACCAGCTGCACTTTCAACATAAGTTGTAACCGTACTGGTACCCAACATAGCGCCTGCTGTTGTTCCAATGGCATCAGCCATAAATGCTTTTTTAGCATTGGGTATTTTTCCGTCTTTGTCGAGCATCCCTGCTTTGGTTGAAACACCCACCAGTGTTCCCAATGTATCGAATATGTCTACGAACAAGAAGGTAAATACAATAATCAGCATGTCAAAAGTGAAAATTTGACTGAATTCAAATTTAAAGAAAATAGGCTCGATTGATGGAGGAACACTTACAAAACCTTTGATTTGTGTGATTCCAAGGGGGATACCAATCAAAGCTGTCAGGATGATACCAATGAGCAGGTCGCCTTTAACTTTTTTGACGATCAATACTGAAGTGATAATCAACCCTATTAAGCCGAGCAATGCTGTTCCACTGGTAATATCTCCAAGAGAAACCAGGGTTGCATCGTGCTTTACAATGATTCCCGCATTCTGCAATCCAATAAAAGCAATAAACAATCCGATCCCGGCGCTGATTGCAGTCCTTACTGATTTCGGAATAGCATTGGCAATAGCTTCCCGCACATTGAATATCGTTAATAGGATGAATATTACCCCTTCAATTAATACTGCTGTCAGTGCAAATTGCCAGGTGTGACCCATACCCAATACAACTGAAAAAGCAAAGAAAGCGTTTAACCCCATACCCGGTGCGAGGGCGAAAGGTAGTTTAGCCCACAGAGCCATTACCAAAGTTCCTACGATAGCAGCAATAGCTGTTGTTGTAAATAATGCGTTTGCATCCATTCCTGCTGCCGATAAGATATTCGGATTCACAGCTAAAATATAAGCCATGGTCAGGAAGGTGGTTATACCGGCTATAATCTCCGTACGTGGAGTGGTGCCGTTTTCCTTTAGTTTGAAGAATTTTTCTAACATGATTATTAAATTTTAACCACAAAAGGCGAAAATAGTGAATAGTGGTTAGTGGATAGTGGTTAGTGTTCACTGTTCACTATTCACTATTCGCTTACATGTGGTTTATTATTATAAATTGTATTTAACAGCAAGAGTCGGACATACTTTAAATCCGGGGTTTCCGGCGAAGTTGTATCCTAATTCGATTTCGCCTCCGGCGGAAATTTTCTTGTTGAAATTATACCAGAGTTGTGGTTCGGATAAGAAAATATAAGATGAACCGAAGAATGTTTTTTCGCGCCAAAAATCAGCAAAACCAGTAAAAGAAAGTTTTCCTTTCAACATGTGCATGTACCATACTGCTGTCAACTGAAAATTGTGAGGTTCAGCATTTCCCTGAATCAGTTTATACATAGCTGAAAGTGAGATTCCTTTTGAGAAATCCTGACTGTTCAGACTGTAAGTTCCACCTAACAGGTAGGCGTTATTAATCTGGAAACTTGCTCCACCGTTTTCTGCATGTAAACCACCATTGTACTCTACGTGAGCAGATAAGGGACCATCCCAAAATTTCAGTTCACGTGCAATTTCGAAGTAAGCTTCGGACGGGCCTCCTGCACTGTAGTTCATGTCTACAAAGTAGAATAAACTACCGTTTGCATCCGGTTTGAAACGTTCGATGGTGCTGGTGAGATAATTTCTCCCTTGCCCGAAATCGTAATGTAGCTGAAGATTAGTCTGTGCAACCAGACTTACACCTGCAAACAGCAAGCAAGCTAAAATCAGTTTTCTCATGAATGTTGAATTTAATTAATTAATAAATGTTGATATTTATAAAAATCACACAAAAGTAAGAAAACGGAACAATTTAACAAAAAATATATAGATTAAAACGGGGAATTGTTAATAAGTTTTGAATATTTATCAAAACCAAAATCCAATATTCACAGAAGTGGTTAATTTGCGGTAAGCATCTGAGTAACCCAGTGTAAACTCAACCGGACCAAATGGCGATTTATAAGAATAAGTAACACCACCGCCAATAATTGATTTATATGTACTGAAACGGTTGAATTCATCACTATGCAACAGTAAGTTTGCCGCGAGCGTCAGGTGATGTTTTTTGTAAATGTTAGCTCTGTATTCAACACAACCGATAAAAGTGTTTTTCCCGGTCGACCAGAATGAAGGCAGGCCATAGAAGGGAAGATGGTGATTAAATCTGACCTCGTAATCTTTCGATGCGATGAAATTACCCAACTGAAGAGGAACATCACTGAATAAGGTACGGCCATAGGCACTTAACATCAGTGTAGATTGTTTTGTTAAAGCAATGGCGCTTCTGTTTTTTAGCATCCAGATCGGATTTATAATATTAAATACCAGATCCTCCGTAAGAGAAAATTCAGTATAAAATTCAGACCCTTTAGTCGGAAAATAGTAATCGTTCAGGCTGTCGTAATGATAATAACCATACAGATGATAAAAGAACTTACCACCTCCTGTCGATGAATTGACCGGGAGTATGCCGTTTATGTTGAATATTTCTCCTCCGTAAAATTCCTGTTTAACACCTCCACCTATGATAGAGTGTCTTAAAAAAGGCTGGTAGGTAAATAATTTTAATGAGGCAGTATAAAGTTTCGTATCGAAATGGTTGTTTTTCGAAGTGTAGATTGTAGCCTGATTAAAATTTCCATCTGCCTGAATAGCTATTTTAGGCCATTTTTCTTTATCGAGTTCTGCCAAAACACTGAATCCGGGGTTGGCGGAGATGTCAGCCGTAAATGACAACAGACCGAATGTTTTGGTATAATCTTTTCTGGTTGAGTTTAATACAACAGAAATACCGCTTCGGGTATTTAGCCGCATACCGACATTGAAGTTCCATGCCTTTCCTTCTTCTATGTGAAAATGCAGAATTTTGCCGTTCTTATCGTCATCCAGCTTAAAATAAACACGCTTGAAGATGCCCATACCATACAGGGAGTTGATCGACTGTTTAATGTCATCATAATTGTATTCTCCGGGTAAAGTTTTGTTAACCATGTTGGTCAGCAGATTGTCGGACATGGAGTAGTTTCCTGAAAATTTAATACCCGTAATTTTCCATTTTTGTTGTTCGACAAGTTTAGAGGGTACGGTTTTGTATAAAAGTTTGTTTTTCACTTTTAATTCCCTTAACTGGTCTACAACTGCCAGTGCGGAATTTGTCCCTCTTACCATCAGGGTATCCAGTGCCTGTCTGTTGAAGCTGGAAGTATTATAACCGGTAATATCAGGTCTGATGATTATATCGCATAAACTATTATTGACAGAGTCTTTATTCAATGAATAAAAGTTGATAATTTGGTTGGTCAGCTTATCCAATGATCCGATTTGGTCTGCCTGATAGAGATCTTTTCTCAAATCAACGCCGATGATAATGTCTGCTCCCATCTTTTTGGCAACATCAGTAGGGAAATTATTTACTAAGCCACCATCAACGAGCAAATAGCCGTTATGTTTTCCCGGAACGAAAACACCGGGTATAGCCATGCTGGCAAAAATGGCTGTTGGTAGAAATCCCTCCGTCATGACTATTTCTTTGCCGGTTTCGAGGTCTGTGCCTACGCAGGCAAATGGTACCGGAAATTTTGTGAAATCGGCATTTTCCGGAAGATTAGCCATTAGTCCGCAAAACAGATTCAGCACATTTTGTCCGTTAACCATACCACTGGGTAATGAGGGAAACTTATTTTCAGCTACCGGTAGTGTGATGACATAGCGTTGTTGTTCTGTCTTGGATGTTTGATCCAACTCGCGTCGTGGTACATAATCGGATAACAGCTCAGGCCAGTTTCCTTCTTTAGCCAGTTTTATGATGTCGTCGGCACTATATCCTATGGCATAGAGTCCGCCCACAATACTCCCGATACTGGTTCCTACAATGATGTCAACGGGTATTTTCTCTTCCTCCAATACTTTCAATACACCGAGATGTGCAAAACCCTTGGCTCCTCCGCCGCTTAAGACCAAAGCAACCCTGGGACGTTTTGAGGATTGCGCAGTTGTGGCGAATGAGCATGTAATAACAAGAATCAGAATCAGCAGCTTTCTCAGCATGATTGATAGAATTGATTGGCCTCCAAAAATACAGTTATTTTTTGAATAATGTATAATATGTAAACAAAAAATAAGCAGTTTTGTTTATATAAAAGAACAGCTTCCTCATGGAAGCTGTTCTCGCATACAATTATATTGTAATTTTTTGATTATCTTCTGTTTCTCCAGGGTTTGTCACTGCCTGAGCTTTTTCTTCTGCTTTCGCTTCTTCGGTCGTTGTTGTTGTCTGATCTCCAGTTGTTTCCTGATGATTTCCGATCATCGCCAGTGGATTTCCGTTTGTAACCGCCATCATTTCCATAAGGTCTGTCGGTTCTGCGCTTTCCGCTTTCCGCTCTCCGTTTTCCGTTTGATTCGGAATATGCTTTGCTTTCTCTGGCAACGCCAAGTTCGATATCTTTCTGGCCGGCAAAAGCATTGATGACCTTATCCATCTGGTCGGTAAATACATCGAAGAACGTAAATTTATTGGTGACCTCAATATCTCCGACTGTAATGGTTTTATCTCCCACAATGTCGTTGATAATACCTAATAAACGGGAGGGATTGATGCCTTCACGGGTCCCTAAATTGATTTTGAGACGCATCTTATCTCCTCTGCGACCTTTTTTCTCACCTCTGTCGTTTCTGTCACCTCTTTCGGAATTTCTTTCCCGTTCGTGATAATTCAGATCTTCTGCATCCTTGTAATAATCAAGGAATCTGTTGAATTCCAACGAAACAAATCTTTTCAGTAGTTCCGATTTGTCGAGGTATTCCAGTTGTTTCATGATCTGATCCATGTACGGACTGATTTGTTCTTCGTTCACCTCCACCTGCTGCATTTTATCAATCATGTGAAACAATTGTTTTTTGCAGACTTCCAGTCCGTTCGGAATTTGCTGTTGCTCAAAATTTTTCCTGAGCATGCGTTCAATATCCTTAATTTTGAATTTCTCTTTCGAATGAATAATTGAAACAGAAACTCCTTTTTTGTTAGCACGACCGGTACGACCGCTTCTGTGGGTGTAAATCTCCACATCGTCGGGCAGGTTGTAATTGATTACATGGGTAAGATCGCTCACGTCCAATCCACGTGCAGCCACATCGGTAGCAACCAGCAACTGGATGTTCCGGATGCGGAATTTTTGCATTACGGTGTCTCGTTGCGCCTGCGATAGATCTCCATGCAGAGCATCGGCATTATAGCCATCTTTCATCAGATGATCGGCTACCTCTTTGGTTTCCTGTCGGGTACGGCAAAATACAATGCCGTATATGTCCGGATTCAGGTCTACAATCCGTTTCAGTACCAAATAGCGTTGTTTGGCCTGAGAAACATAATAGATGTGAGAAACATTGTCGGAGCCTGAATTCTTACTTCCTACCGTAATTTCCTCATGATCTTTCATGTATTTTTTTGCAATGCGGGCGATTTCAGCCGGCATAGTAGCCGAAAATAGTGTGGTACGGCGTGTTTCCGGGGTTTCCTTCAGAATAGTTTCGATATCTTCCTTGAATCCCATGTTCAACATTTCATCGGCTTCATCGAGCACCAGATAGTTGATGTTTTCAAGCTTTACCTTTCCACGTTCAATCAGGTCGATTAACCTTCCCGGTGTTGCTACGATGATTTGCGGTGTTTGATCGAGTTGTTTTAGCTGTGTACGAATATCTTCACCTCCGTAAACCGGTACCACACGAGTGTGCAGGTGTTTGGAGAAGTTTTTCAGATCATTGGAAATCTGGATGCACAATTCGCGGGTAGGAGCGAGGACCAACGCTTGTACCTGTTTGCGGTTGGCATCGATCATATTCAACAGTGGCAGGCCGAAAGCTGCCGTTTTACCTGTACCTGTTTGCGCCAAAGCGACCAGGTCGGAGTTTTTTTCAAGCATAAAAGGAATTACCTTTTCCTGCACAGGCATGGGGAACTCAAAACCGAGTTCTCCGATTGCTGAGAGAATTTCTTCCCTCAGGTTCAGTTCTTTAAATGTCATAATGATGTTTTAGTACACGTTTTGAGCAGTCATCCGGCGATAATTTCATTCGTTTTGAAACGTGTACCCTCTGATTAGCAAGCTGCAATGTTTGATGCAGTGGATTTCGGAATTTTACCCGCAACGCGTGGTTGTTTTATTTTTGCGGGTGCAAAGGTAATGAAAAAAGCCGGATAAACAGCATGTTAATCCGGCTTAATTAAAAATATATTTATAAAACGATTAGAATTTATACTCTACGAAAGCTTCAATCGCTTCGTAGGATGCCAGTCCTAATTGTTGATATAACGAGGCTGTTGCTCTGTTTCTGTCTTCAGCGCGTTGCCAGAAAAGTCTTTCGTCGTTACCCATAAACGGAGCGCTTTCCATCTGAGATTGGTGACGAAGAATTGATTTTCTTTTGTTCAGTAACTGTTCCGGGCTAATTGGCACAGCCATTTCAATGTGGTCTATTTCCCATTCAGCCCAGGCGCCACGATACATCCAAACGCGGCATTCATCCATGATTCCTTCTTTCTTAAGTTCATCAATGGCGGCCAAAGCTGCATTTAAACATACTTTGTGCGTGCCGTGCGGGTCGGCAAGGTCACCGGCAACAAAAATCTGATGAGGTTTAACTTTTCTGATTAAGTCCAT
Source organism: Paludibacter sp. (assembly GCA_029973975.1). Taxonomy (GTDB): domain Bacteria; phylum Bacteroidota; class Bacteroidia; order Bacteroidales; family Paludibacteraceae; genus Paludibacter. Next base: position 2,727 of record JARKQF010000100.1, on the reverse strand, counting down.
AACAATCAGAACATCTTTCTCTGTCAGATTGCCTTTCTTAACAGCGCCTGTTTCATAAAACGGTAAGTCAAGGAAGTGTACATGTTCCGGCCTTAATCCCACGAATCTACAGGCAGAACGAGCCTCTTCCCTTCGGATTTGTCCTTTGATGAAAAGAAGATCTTTATAGGTGGAAGATTTAATCTCCTGTTGACTTAACAAAGCATCCAGCGCTTCATCCAATTTTGCGTCAACTTCAACTTTGCTTTTATTGTACTTACTCGAAAGACTTTTCATCAGAGAAACATAACGGATAACTTCTTCGTCACCTACGGCAATATTTCCGGATGTTTGATAAGCTACATGTACTTCATGATTTTGATCCACCAGGCGCTGGAAGGTACCTCCCATGGAAATTACATCATCATCGGGGTGTGGACTGAAAACCAATACTCTTTTAGGATACGGCATGGCACGCTCCGGACGATTGGTGTCGTCGGCATTGGGTTTACCACCCGGCCATCCGGTAATGGTATGTTGCAGATCGTTGAATATCTGTATGTTTACATCGTAAGCAGAGCCGTACTTTACCAACAGTTCATCCAATCCATGTTGATTATAATCTTTATTGGTAAGTTTCAGAATGGGTTTGCCGGTTTTTTCACAGAGCCAAACAATCGCTCTGCGTGTCAGCTTGTTAGTCCAGTCACACGAACCAACCAACCACGGATGACTGATACGTGTCAGCATCTGAGCGGCGTTTACATCCATCACAACCTTGGCATTCTTGTGGAATTGTAATAAAGAAGCAGGTACATTGTCATCTGCTTTTTCTTCCACAACTTTCTTAATAATGGCAGCTTTATGTTCACCCCATGCACCTAAGGTGAGCTGACGAGCATCCATGAGGGTGGAAAGACCTATTGTGAAAGCGTATGATGGGATATCAGAAGTGTTGTTGTAAAATGGTTTCAAGTCAGCTCTTGACTGATCGTCGAGTAACATCAGACGCGTTTTTGAACCAATATTAGACCCTGGTTCGTTGTAAGCCAGATTGCCGATTAAACCAACACTTACCAATACAAAATCCAAACCGCCTTTCTCTGCAATCAGCTTGTCATAAGCATGACAAAAAGCATGAATGTTTTTTTCATTTGCGTCAGGAATAAGCGTATGGAAATTATCAGGATTAAAGTCTACTTTCTGAAGCAGATTTTCCTTAATAATTACGGTGTTGTTGTGCAGGTTTTGTTGTGATAGCGGATAAAACTCAGTTACGTTGAAAACAACCACATTGTTGAAACTCAACTCTTCCTCTTTGTGTAAGCGTACTAACTCTTCATAAACACTCAACGGAGAAGAACCTCCGGATAAACCCAGCACGCAGGTTTGATTTTGAGCCTGTTTGTCTTTGATGACAGACGCAATCTCAGCTGCGATTTGCTTTGATCCTTGTTTCTCATCGTCATAAATTTCTGTGTCAATTTTTTCAAATTGAGTTTGCCTGATTTTATCAATGGCATCCTCCGGACAATAATACCGTTCCGGAATTCTTTCCAGCGTAATTTTTGAACTTAAATCGAATTGCATAATGATTATTATTTATCTTTAGAGCAGTTTTTTACAATCTGCTGCATAATTTCAAACTTTTTTTCTTGTTGCTCTAACAACCTGAACTGGGCAATTGTTCGCTGCCAATTGTGTTCCGGATGTTGAATTTTATAATAGGTATCTCCATTCAAATAATCAGCAAAAAAACGTACCGTTTGCATATAAGTTAACATTTTTGCTCCGAGTGCCAGATATTCAAGTTCGGTGTCGGTCAGGAAAGTTGCTTTTTCCAGGTAACCTTTCGTATATGCTTCATAAATTGCCAGATTCACGTCGATATTATCCAGATTGGGATCGTCCTCTGCTCCTGTATTGGCTGCGGTTCGCATAAAATCTCCAAAATCAGATAAAACGGTGCTTATCATCATCGTGTCAAGATCGACTATACAACAAGGTTCATCTTTATCGTTGAATAGCAGGTTATTGATTTTTGTGTCACAGTGATTGATACGACCGGGAAGTTTGCCTTCTCTGTATAATCGTTGTGGCAAACACATTTCATCGGCTCTTTTCAATAGCTCATCCACCATCCATTGTGTTTTCTCCAATCTTCCTGCCGGATTTTCTTTTACGGCATCTTTCAGTTGCTGTACCCTGAATTCCACGTTGTGAAAATCGGGAATGCTATCAATTAGCTGATTTGCGGGAATATCGACGATCATACAATGAAAATTACCGTACGCTTTTCCTGCTTCATAAGCCAGTTCGGGTGTGATGGCTTCGTAACTGTGTGTGTTTACAATATTAACGTATATTCTCCAGTAATTACCTTCATCATCTTTGTAAAAAAGCTTATTGTCTTTTGTTTCAATAAGTTGAAGCACCTTCTGTTCGATATTTGTTACCCCTGCCTCCCTGTATTTTTTTCTCAGGTGATCGGTCACAATGCGAATATTGTTCTGCAATCCCTCCACATCTTTAAAAATGTTGTGGTTAATTCTTTGCAGAAAATAGGATTCGTCATTGGGATTTTCTCCTGTCAGGATGAAAGAGTCGTTGATGTGCCCGATTTTAAGTGGTTTAATGTCGGTAATTTTAGTTTTGAGCTTGAATTGAGTCAGAATTTTTTCCATTGAAAATGTGTTTTACGAATAATAAGATGGTGATTTTTTGAATCAGCAAAGGTAGTTCAAAATT
>JARKQF010000094.1 GCA_029973975.1 Paludibacter sp. | reverse complement strand
GATATCAGTTTTACGCAACTGGAATCGTGGTCAGTAAGAAAAGACTCTCCCGTATTGCTGGACAGCCTGAATAGCTGGCTTGACCGGTTTAAGACAACACCGGCATTTAAGCGGATTTACCGGAAATATTACTGATATAGACAAGCCGCCCCCGTTTTGAGAGGCGGCTTGTCAGTTTTACCCGTAGTTTATTAATTCAAATTTCTAAAAGTCCCGTCTTTAGTTGGAATTACTATTTATTCAACGCGGACTGCGCCTCCCGGCACGATTTGAGCTACGCATCTCTTTTTGGCGGTCGGCCCGATATTGCTTCCACTGTTCCATTTTTTCTTTTCCGATAATTGCTTCCAGTTCGGCATCGTTTTCTGCCACCGCCTTTTCACGTAATGCCTGCATCTCTTCGCGGCGTTTGGTGCGATCCTGCATCTGCTCATCTCTCTTGGCTCTCTGTTCAGTAACCTGTTCAGCCCGTTTGGCATCCTGTTGTTCCAATAGAGCCTGTACTTTCGCTTTTTCGTCGGCAGTCAATCCCAATTGCTTTTCCATGTTGTCGGCACGTTCTTTTGCACTCCATCGCATTCCGGTGCGGACATCCTGCCTGTTATCCCTTCTACCTCTTGTGTTATCCTGAGCTTCAAGGGTAAAGCTCAAGGTAAATATGGCAAGCAATGCCATGAATACAATCTTCTTCATAATACATACATTTTAAAAAGTGAATAAAAACATGATCTGCACTTATGACCACCGAAGGTAAGCAAAAGTTTAAAGGAAAAATATCTTTTTGTTCTATTTAAATGTCATATATTCAGTGGCGTATAGATGTTCTTGTGGAGTTTGTCCTTATAAAAACCGATTTCGTCGATAAAAAAGTCTTATTGATCTATTCTCCTGTTTTTTTCATTTATTAACCCATTTTTCAGAAATAAGTGTATTTTTGTAGAATATATTTGTAAAGTATTGGGCGCAGAAGCAAACCAATCTATTTTGGATTAGTATCAATTTAACTCAAGGGTTGTGGAAAAAAAATATAAAGCAGACAACGGGCTGGGAAATTTTTTCTGGGGCATTGTTTCGCTCTTCCTGTTAGGTGTAGTCGTTTACCGATTCAGGAATGGCGAGAGGATCTGGATGGATGCTATCTACTTTACTTTTGCCATTGTTTTTATCCTGTCGACCACCATAAAGGAGTATGTCGTTACTGACTTGAATTTTCTGGAAATCCGTTTTGTATTGAAATTGTTCTCGAAGAACAGAAGAATAGCTATAGGTGATATCGTTGGTTTGCAAAAGATAAAGAAAAACCAGCTTCGTATTGATAAGGTACGAGGTTTTGAAGTGCTGAGGGTAAATAAAGCGGATATAGATGTCCTGA
>JARKQF010000088.1 GCA_029973975.1 Paludibacter sp. | reverse complement strand
AACGCTCAATATTTTTCGTGGGGGCAATGGCAATGTGCAACCGGTAATTGCGCTTGCCATATTCTTGAATGGATTCGATGATCTCAAATGCACAATGCTTCGGATGTGGCAGGGTTATTCTGGCCTGATGATATCCTCCTGTTCCATCTACGACCACAATAGCATCCCCCGCCTGTAACCGCAATACCTTGACAGCGTGCAGGGATTCTTCTTCGGAAAGAAGAGATGAGGCGATATTTGGTTGGTAGAAGATGTGCATTTTTTAGTGGTTAGTGGTTAGTGGATAGTGGATAGTGGATAGTGCTGTTTAAGCTTATAAACATTTAAACAATTAAACCAAGAACTAACCACTATCCACTAACCACTATCAATTAATTTACTTTCCCCGAAAATTATCAGAAAATAAATATTTAATTGCTTGCGGGTTTAAAAAAAATAGTGTACTTTTGCACACTGTTTTCGAAAAGTTGTAAATAACAAAAAGATATAGAAATGTCAAAGATTTGTCAGATTACCGGTAAAAAAGCAATGGTGGGAAACAATGTTTCACACTCAAAGCGCCGTACAAAAAGGACTTTTGATGTAAATTTATTTACAAAAAAGTTTTATTGGGTGGAACAAGACATGTGGATTAGCCTGAAACTTTCTGCCGCAGGTTTGCGCACCATCAACAAGCTGGGTTTGGATGCAGCTATTAAGAAAGCTGCTGAAAAAGGTTTTTTATACGCATAATTTAAGGAGGAAATTTTAACATGGCAAAGAAATCAAAAGAGGCAAGAGTTCAGGTCATTCTGGAATGTACCGAACATAAAGAAAGTGGTATGCCCGGTACTTCTCGTTATATTACGATGAAAAACAGGAAAAATACCCCGGGTCGTATGGAGTTAAAAAAATACAACCCCATTTTGAAAAAAGTAACAGTACATAAAGAAATTAAATAAGTTTGAATCATGGCAAAGAAAGCGGTTGCATCGATGCAAAAGGGTGAAGGTCGTTCTTATGCGAAAGTCATCAAGATGGTAAAATCACCAAAAACCGGTGCGTATATTTTTCAGGAAGAAATGGTACATAACGATAAAGTGAAAGAACATTTGGCGAAATAATCCGTTTCACTTTGTCAGTAAATAATAGTTAATCCTCTCATTTGGTTGAATGGGGGGATTTTTTGTTTCCGGTTATGGAAAAAATGCTTAATTTTGTGACAAGGATTTTTTAGTAGTTAGTGGTTAGTGGATAGTGGTCAGTGAAAAGTGTTGCTAACCATTTAAACTATTAAACTTTTAAACAAATAACTATCCACTGACCACTATCCACTAACCACTGTTAATTAGTTTCAGTACACAAAAACAATGATATAAATGGGTCTATTCAGTTTTTTTAGTAAGGAAAAGAAAGAAACGCTTGATCAGGGTTTATCTAAAACCAAGGAAAGTGTCTTTTCTAAAATATCAAGGGCGGTAGTCGGGAAATCGAAAGTCGACGACGAGGTGCTCGATAATCTGGAAGAGGTACTTATTACTTCGGATGTCGGGGTGGAAACTACCCTGCGCATCATCGAAAGGATTGAACAGCGTGTTTCGCGGGATAAATACATCAATACAAGTGAGTTGAATGTGATTCTGAAGGAAGAAATCGCGGCTTTGCTGGCAGAGAATAATGCTGGTGTTGTTGCCGGTTTCGAATCGGAATTACCATCCACACCTTATGTAATTATGGTTGTGGGTGTAAATGGGGTAGGTAAGACGACCACCATTGGTAAACTGGCGCATCAGTTTAAAAAGGCAGGTAAGTCGGTGTATCTTGGTGCTGCCGATACTTTCAGAGCTGCGGCAGTCGACCAGTTGGTTATATGGGGAGAACGTGTAGGAGTACCTGTTATCAAACAAAAAATGGGAGCAGATCCGGCTTCGGTTGCTTATGATACAGTATCTTCTGCCAAGGCTAACAATGCTGATGTGGTGATTATCGATACGGCGGGTCGTTTACACAACAAAGTGAACCTGATGAACGAGTTGACCAAAATCCGGAATGTGATGCAGAAGGTGATTCCGGGCGCTCCGCAGGAGGTGTTGCTGGTGTTGGATGGCTCAACCGGACAAAATGCATTTGAACAGGCCAAACAGTTTACCAAAGCGACAGATGTAAATGCGCTGGCTATTACAAAACTGGATGGTACGGCCAAAGGAGGCGTGGTGATAGGAATTTCCGATCAGTTTAAGATTCCGGTGAAATACATCGGATTGGGTGAAGGAATGGAGCATTTGCAGGTGTTCGACAGAGAAGCATTTGTCGGCTCTTTATTTGAATGATGAAAAAAGGAAAAGTTGATATCATCACGATGGGTTGTTCCAAGAATCTGGTGGATTCGGAACAGCTGATGCGTCAGTTTGATGCGCTGGGCTACAAAGTGAGTCACGATGCGGAAAAACCGGATGGTGAAGTGGTCATTGTGAATACCTGTGGTTTCATAGGTGATGCCAAAGAAGAGAGTATAAACACTATTTTGCAGCTGGCCGACCTGAAGAAACGCCGAAAGATAGAGAAACTGTATGTGATGGGTTGTTTGTCGGAACGGTATATGGCTGATTTGCAGCAGGAAATCCCGGAAGTAGATAAGTATTTTGGTAAATTTAATTACAATGAAATACTGACTGATCTAGGACAGGAATACCGGGCTGATCTCCGGTTGGAGCGTTCACTTACAACTCCGGCACATTATGCTTACCTGAAAATTTCGGAAGGATGCAACCGGACATGTTCTTATTGTGCCATTCCTTTGATAACGGGAAAACATCGTTCCCGTTCGATGGATGACCTGGAAAAGGAAGTCAGAATGCTGGTCGGCAAAGGAGTAAAAGAGTTTCACTTGATTGCCCAGGATTTGTCGTATTATGGTATAGATCGCTATAAATCGCAAAAATTAGCGGAACTGCTGGAGCGATTATCGGATATACCCGGCGTGGAATGGCTGCGTTTGCACTATGCTTATCCAGCTCATTTTCCGTATGAAATACTGAAAGTCATGCGTGAAAGGGAAAATGTGTGCCGTTATCTCGACATTGCCCTGCAGCATGTCAGTGATCACATGTTGGGCGTCATGCGCCGCAATTTCACAAAAGCGCAGACATACGAGTTAATCAGACGCATCAGGGAAGAAGTCCCCGGCATTCATCTCAGGACAACTATGTTAATCGGTCATCCCGGAGAAACGGAGGAAGATATTGACGAATTGAAGGAGTTTTTACGTTTTGCACGGTTTGAGCGTCTGGGTGCGTTTACCTATTCACACGAAGAAAGTACCTATGCACACAAGCATTATCAGGATGATATTCCGGAAGAAGTAAAACAACAAAGGATGGATGAAATCATGTCGCTTCAGCAGGAGATTTCAACTGAAATAAACCAGGCAAAAGTAGGATCCACCATGAAAGTAATCATTGATAAGAAAGACGGGGATTATTTTGTGGGTCGGACTGAATTCGATTCACCTGAAGTTGATCCGGAAGTGCTTATCCCTGTTGATATAAAAGGAGTTAGGATAGGAGAGTTTTATCAGGCGGAAATTGTGGACGCTGCGGAATTTGATTTGTACGGGAGATAAT
>JARKQF010000135.1 GCA_029973975.1 Paludibacter sp. | reverse complement strand
CCCAAACAAAACTTCAGCAGAAATAAGAAACTTGTTTCAAACATTGATAGAAAATAATATCGAACAGTTACAAAGTGATTTTGACAGTTTAGAACCAAAAGATAGAATAAACTGTATTATTAAGTTATCAGAATTTATTTTGCCTAAATTGCAAGCCGTTAAAATGCAAAATGAAGATGTAGGAGAAAGGGAAAGAGTATTTGCGCTTTTACCTGATGGAACTGAAATTGAAATTTGATGTTTGAAAAACAATATTTTTTTTGCGCTCGCACAATATCTTTCCATTTAGAATATAGATGTATATTGATATATGATTGATATTATCTATATTTGTAGTATCTAAAACAGATTAAAATAGAAAAAAATGAAACCAAAAGGACTACCTAAAACCGGAGGCAGAAAAAAAGGAGCAACTAACAAAATATCTGCATTGATGAAAGAAAAAATACAGTTGTTTATTGAATCAAATTTTGAAACGATACAAAAGGACTTTGATAATGTAGATGCAAAAGACCGGTTAATCATATTTGAAAGACTACTAAAGTATGTTATCCCGGCAAAAGTGGAACAGGAAAACATCAAAATTGATGAATTTCCGGAACAAATCAATATTATCATTGATGGAAAACGTGTTGATTTAAGTGAATAAACACACCCCGCCCGGCATTTTGCGCAAAACAAAACTGATTATCATTCCATTGGCACAAAGATTTTTTTGCTAATTTTTCAATTGTTGTTTGTTTATGTAACATCAATTTGTAACTTTGGAAATCAAACCCCTTAAATATATTGATATGAAAAACTACTTTTTCTTACTTTTCTTTTTAATTCTATTTATTTATCCAATAGATTTATTTGGGCAAAATTGGAAATATAAGTCAGGCAAAAGTGACTTTGATGGAAATTACAGAACTGCAACAATTGTTGGTACTGGAGGCGAACATCCCTACAAAACACCAATGTTTGTGGTTAACTTCTTTGATAAAGGAGATTTAAATGTTTACTTTACAAATGCCGGTTATGCTGGTTGTGACCACAAAGTAGCATATTTTAAGTTTGATAAAGACGATGAAATATATCAATCTCAAATTTCGACTAATTCAAATAGAGATACATGGTTTATTGAAACTTTTGTATGTAGCAACAAATCATTAAAAATCATTGACCTTTTAGAAAAATTAAAAAAACACAATAAGTTTTCCGTTCGACTTTCAAGTGATTGTGGGAAAACAGATTATAGTTTTAGTTTGTCAGGCTCAACAGCTGCAATTAACTTTGTTACAAAACCTTATTATGACAATATTGCTCAGAGCAACAAAGATGCTGAAAGTGAAAAGAAAAGATTGCATATTGAAAAGTTGCAGTTTGATAAAAAAATGTCTGACAGTTTAATTGTGCCAGTTGAAGCAATCACATTATATCCTGAATATATTTATATCAAACCAGTAAAAGATGGAATTTGGAACTATAAAACTTTATCAAAAGGTGAATCCGTTGTCATTGTAGATTATTCTCCTGAATCAGATTACTATGTATTAAAAAAGGCATCTTCAATAGATATTCCGGAAGATTTTTTATTGTATATAAGTAAGAGTGGAGTAAAAATAAAGTAATATTATTTAAACAACGAAACATCAAAGAAAAAGATGATTTTGATTTCTTAGAGAAAAGTTGCGGCCGGGAACCACCCCGACCGCATTTTGTGTTTAACCAACCAACCGGCAAGAGTTGGTAAGTCATACAAAGATAATTTATATTTTCAGATACTCAAAACCAACATATTCTTACCATTATTCTTACCAAAACAAAAATTCCCTGACAATAAATAGCATATTATCAGGAAATTAGCTGTTTTAATCTGTTGTCCCACCAGGATTCGAACCTAGACTGACTGAACCAAAATCAGGAGTGCTACCATTACACCATGGGACAAGCAATGTGCTTTTTTAAAGCGGTGCAAAGATACAACCGTTTTTCTGTTTTCGCAAGAGGAGAAGAAAAATTTCAATAAATCTTTTCAGCATTGCTTGTTATAGTCCTTTAAGCTACTGATTTAACCATACTTACAGAACACCTCGCTCAAGAATTTAAAGAAACTTGCAATTTCTAAAATATTATATTATTTTTGAACGTCTTACACATTTATTAACAATAAAACTTTTTTTTATGAAAACACTTATTTATGTATTTGTATGTATTGTGACTTCCAGTGTTCTTTTCAGCAGTTGTGAAGAAATTGAGAAAGGGCTACTGGATGACCTTGCAGAAGGCAAAATGGTAGTGGTATTCGACAATGGCGAAGAAGAATTTCTCGACTGTACTTATGGACAATATGGAGAAACAACAGAAGGTTTCAAAGGAGAAGTGTTTATCAATGGCTTTTTGCAAAATACGGCTGCCGAGAAATACCTTTCCATCATGTATGGAAGTTATTCTAATGGGACAGCTTTGTCAACAAAAGCTTATTCTACGGCTAACGAGGAAGACATGATTATGGTAAACAGTTCGTATGGACAAATAGGGGAAGATGGTGCCAGTGTTACCATCTTGTTCGTTTCTGTTCAGGAAAACGGAATTAAAGGAACATTCACTGGCAAATTAAGCACCGAAAGCGGATTGAAAAACGTAACAGGGGCATTCTGGGCTGTTAAGCAACAAGAACAAGCTCATTAAGTTATTACCTAACAAGAAACTCCCCTCTTCCGAGGGGAGTTTCTTGTTACTCTGCTATTAATAAAAAGTAGTTTTTCTTTCCTTTCTGAGCCAACATATATTTACCATTCAGTAAAACAGACTCAGTTATAAGCACATCTTGATTTTCAAGCTTTTCTTTATTCAAACTAACTCCACCTGATTGAACGAGTTTACGCATTTCTCCTTTCGAAGGAAAAACAGCAGCATGATCTGTCAGCAAGTCAATCGCTTTCACTCCATCAGCAAACAAGGACCTTGAGACTTTAAACTGAGGCACTCCTTCAAATACAGAAAGCAGTGTGTCCTCGTCAAGTTTTTTCAACGCTTCTGAAGTAGCATTTCCGAAAAGAATTCCAGAAGCCTCAACCGCAGCGTCGTAATCTTCGCGTGAGTGTACCATAACGGTTACTTCTTGTGCAAGTTTTTTCTGCAGAATACGCTGATGTGGCGCGAGAGCATGTTCCGCCACCAACGCTTCGATTTCTTCTTTATTGATAGACGTGAATATCTTAATGTATTTTTCAGCATCAGCATCGCTCACATTCAACCAAAACTGATAAAATTTGTAAGGTGAAGTATACTTGCGGTCAAGCCACACATTGCCACTTTCAGTTTTTCCGAATTTACCTCCATCTGCTTTGGTGATAAGCGGACAAACCAACGCAAAGGCTTCTCCATCCGTTTTTCTTCGAATCAATTCGGTTCCGGTAGTAATATTACCCCATTGATCCGAGCCTCCCATCTGGAGTTTACAGTTTTTATGCTGATTCAGCCAGAGGAAGTCATAGCCCTGCAGCAACTGATATGAGAATTCAGTAAAAGACATCCCCACACTTGACTCGGCACTCAAACGCTTCTTTACCGAATCTTTCGCCATCATATAATTAACAGTAATGTGTTTACCTACATCACGGATAAAATCCAGGAAAGAATACTCCTTCATCCAATCATAATTGTTCACCAACTCAGCAGCATTGGGAGCATCACTTTCGAAATCAAGAAACTTAGCCAATTGCTTCTTGATTGACTCCTGATTGTGACGCAAAGCTTTTTCATCTAACAGATTACGCTCAGCTGACTTACCCGAAGGATCTCCAATCATACCGGTTGCTCCACCTACCAACGCGATGGGCTTATGGCCGGCACGTTGAAAATGACGCAACATCATCACACTCACCAGGTGACCGATATGTAATGAATCGGCTGTAGGGTCAATACCCACATAAGCCACGGTCATCTCTTTCGCTAATTGTTCTTCTGTCCCCGGCATCATGGTATGTATCATACCTCGCCAAGTGAGTTCTTCAATAAAATTCATCATTAAATATTTACGATTTACTTATTTACGATTAAAAAGACTGCATATCCACCAACTTTTTATAATACCCGTCCAGAGCAATCAATTCGTCGTGTTTGCCTCGTTCCACAATGCGACCTTCATGCAACACACAAATCTCATCAGCTTTTCTGATCGTAGAAAGCCGGTGAGCCACTACCAGCGTAGTTCGGTTTTTCATCAGACTCTCCAATGCTTTCTGAACCATTTTTTCCGACTCTGTATCCAAAGCTGAAGTTGCTTCATCCAAAATCAAGATCGGAGGATTTTTCAGAATTGCCCTGGCAATGCTGATGCGTTGCCGCTGTCCTCCTGACAGTTTACTTCCTCTATCGCCAATGGTCGACTCATAACCATTTTCTGTTGCCATGATAAAATCATGTGCATTAGCAATCTTAGCAGCTTCAATCACCTGCTCCAGAGTTGCTTCTTCTACTCCGAATGCGATATTATTAAAGAAAGTATCATTAAATAAGATAGCTTCCTGATTCACATTGCCGATAAGTTTACGAATATCATGTGATTTGATTTTTTTGATATTCACACCATCCAATAAAACCTCACCCTTTTTCACTTCATAAAAACGGGGGAAAAGATCAATGAGAGTCGTTTTTCCGGAACCGGATTGTCCGACTAATGCAATTGTTTTGCCCTTTGGAACAGTTAAATTAATGTCTTTCAATACCCATTCCGATTGATATTTAAAACTCAGCTCCTTAAACTCAATTTTATCATGGAAACCGGTTATTTCTACCGGTTTTTTCGGCTCAGGAATATTGTTTTCCGTATTCAGAATTTTATCGATTCGTTCCAGCGCGGCCGTACCTTTGCGAATACCGTAAAAGGCCCTCGACAAATCCTTGGCAGGGTTTATAATACTGTAAAATATCACCAGGTAATAAATAAATTCAGCCGGACCTATAGAGCTTTTCTCTCCTACTATCAGAACTCCTCCAAACCATAGCAAAATGGCAATTACCACGGTACCGACAAACTCACTCAACGGAGCAGCCAAGTTATAACGGGCATGCAAATTAAAAAATGACCTGCGCATGCGTTCATTCAAAGCAGCAAAACGGGATTCAATCTTCGACTCTGCATTAAATGCCTTTACAACACGTAATCCGCCAATTGTTTCATCCATCTGCGAAAGCATTTCGCCCTGTTGCTCCTGAACCTCGCCCGACTTCCTTTTCAGATTTTTACCGATAATACCGATCAACCAACCACTGACAGGCAACAACAACATCACGAAGATGGTAAGTTCCCAGCTCATCAACAGCATCACAGCCAGGTAAATTACAATCATCACCGGACTTTTGAAAATCATATCGACCGCATTCAGGATAGAAACTTCGACTTCATTTACATCAGCAGACATACGCGACATGATATCACCCTTTCTCTCTTCTGTAAAATAGCCAATCGGCAATGAAACAATTTTTTTATACAATTTATTCCGGAGATCTCTAACCACTCCGGTACGCAATGGAATCGTCATACGAACTCCCATGTAGGCCGTACCGGTTTTGAAGGCGGTCATCACAATCAAAAACAGCCCAATCAAAAGTAAAGTTAACTCAACGCCAGAATTTAAAATGGCTTCGTTAAGATAAAATGAAAAATTATTTTTGGCTACATCCACCAAGTGCAAAAAGGAATCGTCCCACGACCAGGGCATGTAAAGCACATCTGTTTTTTTGATGCCAAAAAGGATCTGAAGCACAGGAATCAGCGCTGCAAAAGAAAAAAGACTAAAAACTGTCGTCAGAAAATTAAAAAAGAGACTCCAGAACACATACTTTTTGTACGGAGGCAGGAATCTTTTAAATATGGTAATAATATTAAACATAAACTGATTTTCAGGATTTCTTACACACCGGTATAGTTTCTCGGTGTAATTCTCTTCAACTCTTCCTTTACTGTTTCGGCCACGTCAAGTGTATCAACAAAAGCCTTAATTGATTGCTCCGTAATACTTTCATTGGTGCGGGTCAACGCTTTCAACGCTTCATACGGCTCTGGATAACCCTCCCTGCGGAGAATAGTTTGAATTCCTTCGGCCACTACAGCCCAGGTATTATCAAGGTCTCTGTAAATAGCAACTTCGTTCAGCAACAACTTATCCAACCCTTTCAGAATACTTTGAGAAGCTATCAAACTGTGAGAAAACGGAATCCCTACATTTCGAAGTACAGTACTGTCGGTAAGGTCCCGCTGTAATCGTGAAACCGGTAATTTATTCGCTAAAAATTCGAAAATAGCATTGGCCATTCCCAAGTTACCTTCGGCGTTTTCAAAATCTATGGGATTTACTTTATGCGGCATTGCTGACGAACCGACTTCGCCTGCTTTTATCTTTTGCTTGAAATACTCCATGGAAACATAGGTCCAGATATCCCGGCAGAAATCAATCAGAATGGTGTTGATCCGCTTCATTCCATCGAACTGGGCAGCCATGTGATCGTAATTAGAAATCTGGGTAGTCCATTGTTCTCTGTTTAGCCCAAGCTTATCAGACACAAAAGCATTTCCGAATTTTTTCCAGTCAATGGTCGGATAAGCTACGGTATGAGCATTGAAATTACCGGTTGCTCCTCCGAACTTAGCCGAATCAGGAATAGCCTTCAACAATGAAAGTTGCTGATTCAAACGGTGAACATATACCATAATTTCTTTTCCTAATCTTGTCGGGGAAGCAGGTTGACCATGCGTTTTAGCCAGCATTGAAACATCGCGCCATTCATCAGCCATGTGTTCCATATTGCGAACGAGCTTTTCCATTTCCGGATAATAAATCTGATGCATGGCGTCCCGAATTGACATCGGAATAGCTGTATTGTTGATGTCCTGAGAAGTCAACCCAAAATGAATAAACTCTTTGAACAATTGCAGCCCCAGTAAATCAAACTTTTCTTTGATAAAATACTCGACTGCTTTCACATCATGATTGGTTACTTTCTCAATATCCTTGATTCTCTGTGCATCAGCCTCAGCAAATTCCTGATAAACTGCCCGGAGTTTCGGAAAGATTTCAGCAGGAACCGATTCCAATTGTTTTAACGGAATTTCACACAAGGCTATAAAATATTCAACTTCCACCAGAACACGATACCTGATTAACGCATATTCGGAAAAATATGGAGCATAAGGATTGGTTTTGGAACGGTAACGACCATCAACGGGAGAAATTGCAGTAAGTATTGAAAGATTCATAATGAGAAAGTTAGTTATTATTTCATCCACTCATAAAAGAGGCACAAAGTTAATCAATTCTGTCGGATATTAAAAGAAATTCGCTTTGCTTTGCCATATAAAAGCTTTTATTTACCTTTGTTCTGCAATGAAAAATGTGTCAACATGTTAATCAAGGACATTGTCGATTAGCCCATTGCCACATTAAGCAAGTTAGTATATTTTAAATTATATGAAACGAACATGAACTAATTTAATCAATTATTACACCCTTGTGTATGATTAAATTAGTTCATCGAGAGTTCCATACGACAACTAAAAAATAAAATTTAATCGTATGAAATACATAAAAATACACAAAGAAGGCAGATTAATCTTATTGATACTGATTTTTATCCTGTTTGCAATAAACATGCTGGTTTACCTGCGTTTTCCAAATGTATTGCTGGCCATCACCACCATTATATCCGGAGGAATCATGGTTTTTTTCACGTACTTCTTCCGCAACCCTACCCGGGTCGTTGAAATAGATGATCCCAGTTTGATTGTAGCCCCTGCTGACGGAACTGTTGTGGTAGTAGAACCGACTGAAGAGCTCGAATACTTTGGAGACAAAAGAATACAGGTCTCGATTTTCATGTCGGTATTCGACGTGCATGCCAATTGGTATCCGGTTGCAGGAACAGTACTTTCGACTAAACACCATAAAGGCCGGCACATGGCGGCTTATCTGCCAAAGTCGAGTCACGAAAACGAACGTTCGACCATCATCATCGAGACACCTTCTAAAACTCAGATATTAGTCCGACAAATTGCCGGTGCGCTGGCACGCAGAATTGTAACCTACGCCCATCCCGGGAAATCCTGTCATCTGAATGAACACCTGGGATTTATTAAGTTCGGATCAAGGGTTGACATGTTCCTACCTTTAGATGCGGAGATTTATGTTACTGTCGGTGAAGAAACAACCGGCAACGAAACCATCATTGCAAGACTAAACGAATAAATGACCATAGAAGAAGCACAACAACAGGTTGACAACTGGATAAAGACAATTGGTGTACGGTACTTTAGCGAACTCACTAACATGACCATCCTAACAGAAGAGGTTGGAGAGCTGGCACGTATCATGGTACGGACATACGGAGAGCAATCTTTCAAAGAATCTGATAAAAAATACAACCTTGCCGATGAAATGGCAGATGTACTTTGGGTATTAATCTGTCTGGCAAACCAAACCGGTGTGAATCTTACAGAAGCGTTTGAGGAAAATATGCGCAAAAAGACGGAAAGAGACTTGAACAGGCATCAGCATTTAGCGAATAACGAATAGTGGTTAGTGGATAATGGTTAGTTAAATTTTAAGGGTTTAAGACCTGCAATATAAAAACAAAATATATGAACAAATACAACGAACTTTTCAAAAAATACAACTGCGAACTGAATGACGCGCAGGTTACGAAAGAAGTTGACAGGATACTTGGCGAACACATAGCCGAAAATATGCGCCCCGAAGTATATAAACAATGTTTGAATTGTATCGATCTGACATCTCTGAATGGCACAGACACTGAAGAACAAATCTTCAACATGGTGCAAAAAGTAAATAAATTCGAAGAATCCTACCCGGACATTCCCAATGTTGGCGCCATTTGCGTTTACCCTTCATTGGTATCAACTGTAAAAGAAAACCTTACCGAAGACATAGGCATTGCGGCTGTAGCAGCCGGATTCCCGGCATCACAAACCTTCATCGAGGTTAAAATTGCTGAAACCTCAATGGCTGTGATGGAAGGAGCAACTGAAATTGATGTGGTTATTTCAATTGGAAAATTCTTATCAGGCGAATACGAAACGGTTCGCGAAGAGCTGACAGAAATAAAATCCGCTTGTCGCGATGCTCATTTGAAAGTGATTATCGAAACCGGCGCATTAGAAACAGCCACCAACATCAAAAAAGCATCTATCCTGTCGATGTCGGCAGGGGCTGATTTCATCAAAACGTCCACCGGAAAAATTCCGGTTGCAGCAACTCCTTTCGCAACTTACGTAATGTGTCAGGCAATCAAAGCATGGTACGAACAGACCGGCGAAAAAATCGGCTATAAACCGGCTGGAGGTATCGTAACTACCGAAGATGCAGTAAAGCACTATACCATTGTGAAAGAAATTCTGGGAGAAGAATGGCTGAACAATAAATCTTTTAGACTGGGAGCCAGCCGGCTAGCCAATAACTTACTGACATCGATTTTAGGGAAAGAGACGAAATACTTTTAATAGCGAATAGCTAATAACGAATCGTGAATAAAGTGTAGAATACAAACATTTATTTAAGCTAATAGCTATTAGTTATTCGCTATTAGCTTAAATTTATTTAGTCCGTGTTACGGCAAATTCCACGCACTTAATCAACCCTTTTTTGTATTGACTATCTTCAAAGCCATTGAGTTCTTCGATGGCTTTGTTTTTGAATTCTTCCATACGGGATTCTGCATATTCAACCCCTCCGCTTTTTATCGCAAAATCTGTAATATAAGTAATATTTTCGTGGGTAAAATCTTTTAGATTAATCCAGGTTACAATCTTGTCTCTTTCCTCTTTGTTTGCATTCTTTAATGCATAAATCAAAGGTAAAGTAACTTTTCCATCCCGTATGTCGTTACCGGTCGGTTTTCCTATATTAGCATCTTTATAATAGTCAAAAATATCATCTTTAATCTGAAAACAATATCCAAGGTATTCGCCGAACTTCATGAGATGCTTTATGCTTTTTTTACCGGCGCTCGCCGACAAAGCACCAACCTGCATACAAACTGAGAATAAATATGCTGTTTTTTTCTGAATAATGCGAAAATACTCTGTCTCTGAAATCTTGGACTGTTGTGTGCTGCTTAATTGAAGCAATTCACCATCAGACAACTGCAAACCTATAAAAGCAACTGCATTGAGAATATCTACATTGGCTGTTTTGGCAACCTGCATCAACGCCCCTGAAAGCATATAATCTCCGGACAATACAGCAACCTTGTTTCCCCAACGGGCATTAACCGACTGACTGCCACGGCGTTCAAAAGTATCATCAATCACATCGTCATGCACAAGGCTAGCCGTATGCAAAAGTTCTAACGCGATGGCTCCGTGGATAGTTGAAAGACTGGCTTCTCCAACCATTTTGGCTGACAAAATAACCAGCATCGGGCGAAGTTTTTTTCCGGCACGCTGAAAAATATAACCGTTGACACTCTCCAGAATGGGATTGTCTGTTTCCAAACTCGTAACCAGCGTTTTGTCAAACAATTCCAGTTCCGGTCTAATGATATCTTTTACCGACTCAATAAGATTCATTGAAGCTTTTCTTCCTCACAAGCTGCAAAAGTAAACAAATTTGTTATAAGTGCACGCTATTCTGGTTTAAAAATGAATTAATTTTAATTACTTTTACAGTCCAAACAAATTTGAATTCAGATTGTTCTGAATCAATGTATAAATAATATTAAAGATGAAAAAACTCTTCTTAATAGACGCATACGCAATTATCTACAGAGCATATTACGCCTTTATCAGGGCTCCCCGAATCAATTCCAAGGGATTAAACACTTCAGCTATTTTCGGCTTCGTAAATATACTGGAGGATGTACTCAAAAGAGAAGAACCCTCACACATAGCTGTGGCATTCGATCCTCCCGGACCAACTTTTCGTCATGACGCCTATGAGGCTTATAAAGCACAACGTGAATCTACTCCTGAAGACATCAAACTCTCTGTTCCTTTTATCAAGAAAATCATCAGCGCCTATAATATTCCTATGCTTGAAGTACCTGGTTTCGAAGCCGATGATGTCATAGGAACCATCTCTAAAAAAGCAGAAAAAGCGGGATTTGATGTTTTCATGTTAACTCCCGACAAAGATTATGGTCAGTTGGTTTCAGATCACATCTTCATGTACCGGCCCCGGCATAACGGTGGATACGAGATCATGGGACCTGCCGAAATCAAGGCTAAATACGATCTGGATAGTCATGAACAGGTAATTGATCTACTTGGTTTGATGGGTGATAGCTCCGACAACATTCCGGGCTGCCCGGGTGTTGGAGAAAAAACTGCTGTTAAACTACTCAAAGAATTCGGCAGTATTGAGAACCTGCTCACACGTACAGAAGAACTTAAAGGGGCACTCAAGACCAAAGTAGAAGAGAACATCGAACAAATCAATTTCTCAAAATTTCTCGCAACCATCAAAACTGATGTCCCGGTCGCGTTTGATGAAAAATCATTGCTGGTTGAGCCTGTAAACGAAACAGAACTGAAGGCTTTGTTCGATGAACTGGAATTTCGCACCATGTCTGCCAATAAATTCGGAAATGTATTTACTTCGCTCCCCCCCGATCAGCCGGTTTCCAGAATACAGTTTGCTCCTGCAAAAAGCAAACACGGACAGATGTCACTGTTCGGGGAAGATGAATCTCCGGAGAAAGCAACAACGCAGGTAAAGACAGACAAAAACGTTGAAATTGAAACAACATCTGTTTCCGACACAAAGCAAACCCCTAACGGACTTCAATCGATTCTCAATACTCCCCATGACTATATTTTAGTTGATACGAAAGCCAAACGCGCCAATCTGATTTCACAACTATTTATGCAAAAAGCTGTATGTTTCGATACGGAAACAACGGGTGTGGATGTATTTTCGGCAGAAATGGTTGGGCTTTCTTTTTGCTACGAGAAAGGGAAAGCCTATTACGTTAATCTACCGTCAGAAAAAGAAGCTTGTGCAGAAGTTGTCAGGGAATTTAAGGCTTTTTTCCAAACAGAGCAAATCGTTAAAATCGGGCAAAATGTAAAATTCGACTTACTGATGCTTGCCATGTATAATATTGAACTGAAAGGCCCGGTTTTCGATACCATGATTGCTCACTACCTGCTTCAACCGGAATTGAGGCACGGAATGGATTATCTGGCTGAAATTTATTTGCGTTACCGCACGATTCACTACGAAGAACTGGTCGGGGGCAAAGGCAAAAACCAACAGGATATACGTAGTATTGATATCGAATTACTGAAAGATTATGCCGCTGAAGATGCCGACATTACATTCCAGCTGAAAGATATTCTGGAAGAAGAAATCAGCAGAAACAAACTTGAAAATTTATTTTACGAAATTGAAATGCCATTGATGCGTGTATTGGCCAGGATGGAATTCAACGGAGTCAGAATTGATGCTGATGCGCTGAAACAAAGCTCATTAATCCTGACAGAGGAGATGCTCCGTCTGGAAAAAGAAATACATCAGCTTGCCGGAATAGAATTCAACGTATCTTCTCCTGCACAAGTCGGAGAAATTTTATTTGACAAGCTAAAACTCGATGAGAAAGCGAAGAAAACAAAGACCGGACAATATTCAACATCCGAAGATATCCTTGAAAAAATCAGATTCAAACATCCAATAGTAGGAATGATACTCGATTACAGAGGGCTGAAAAAACTGCTTAGCACCTATATCGATGCTTTGCCCGAAATGATTAATCCGCACACATTGAAAGTACATACATCTTTCAATCAGACGGTCACATCCACCGGAAGGCTGAGCTCCACCAATCCGAATCTCCAAAACATTCCTATTCGTGATTCACAGGGTAAGGAAATCCGCAAAGCATTTATTCCCGACAATGAAGCCGTATTCCTGAGTGCCGACTATTCCCAGATTGAACTTCGCATCATGGCACATCTGAGTGGAGACGAGAACATGATTGAGGCTTTCCGCAGCGGGCATGACATCCACACGGCAACTGCGGCTAAAATCTACAAGATTCCAATCGAGAAAGTGGATTCCGACATGCGGCGAAAAGCTAAAACAGCCAATTTCGGCATCATTTATGGCATCTCCATTTTCGGACTGGCTGATCGGCTCAACATTTCGAGAGCAGAAGCCAAAGAACTGATCGAAGGTTATTTTCAAACTTATCCGGCAGTAAAAACCTACATGGACAAAGCCATTCAGGAAGCTAAAGCCAACGGATATGTAGAAACAATCTTCGGTAGAAAAAGATTCCTCAGCGACATCAACTCTCAAAACAGCATCGTAAGAGGTTACGCCGAACGAAATGCCATCAATGCGCCTATTCAGGGTTCTGCTGCAGATATCATCAAAATCGCCATGATTCGGATTCAGGAGCGGCTCAACCGGGAAAATCTGAAAACACAGATGATTATGCAGGTACACGATGAATTGAATTTTTCGGTACCAAAATCAGAACTTGAAACAGTAAAGAAACTGGTAACAGAAGAAATGGAGCATGCAGCTGAGCTTCAGGTAAAACTGATTGCAGATTGTGGTGTTGGAGCCAATTGGCTGGAAGCACACTAAATCAGGCATTAAACTACCTATTTTTCATGATAACCACCTCTATAGAAATGTTATTTTCTGGCCTGACATAGCATATTATTGTTATTTTTATACTACAGAACTTGTAGGATGGAAAAATTTATCTATTTTTGAATCGTGATTAAGGGGCAGTATGAAAATTAACACAAAAATTCGATATGGATTGAGAGCAATGATTTCAATCGCTTGTTGTGATGAACCTAAAGGTTTATTACAGAAGGACATTGCTGAAAGCCAGAAATTATCAAACAAATACCTTGATGCCATCATTTCCGCCTTAAAATCAAAAGGACTGATTACTACATACAGAGGCAAAGGAAGCGGATATAAACTGACCCGTCCGGCAAATTCGATTACCATGTACGATATTTATACAGCTTTCGAACCAATAACTGTTGTTGAATGTCTGGATAACCCCGACTTCTGTGAATTAGAATGTTGCTGCAATGCCAACAAATACTGGTCTGAAATGAAATCAGAATTCATCAGAATATTAAAAAATAAAACATTAGAAGAAATTGCGGTTAAAGAACGTCCTTGTATAGAAATTTTACACAACTAAATTAAAACTTCCTGATCTATTTTTTTATTTCATTATACTACTAATTCTATAGGATTTATCAGATATTGATTCATAAAAACAATCCAAATTATAAATCTCTAAAAACAAAACAAATGAACACTTCAAGATTAAAAAACGCATTCCTGTTCAGCACATTACTGCTTATATCAGGAACATTAACAGGGCAGGTGTTAAAAATCGTCCCCAAAAACTCGGTCATTACCATCAATGGTACATCTAATTTGCACGACTGGAAAAGTAAATCAGAACAAATTAACGGTGAACTGATTTTATCCGGAAATAATCAGGTAAAATCTTTCAAACTCGACATCCCGGTAAAGTCAATAAAAAGCGGTGAAAAACTGATGGATTCAAAAACTTACGAAACTTTTGACGCCAACAAGCATCCGAATATTGCCTTTAGACTGACTGATGTCACCAATCTTCAAATAAACGGAGATAATGTCAATGTCGTATTTAACGGAAACCTGACTATGGCTGGTACTACCAGAAAAGTTGCCATTAAAGCAAACGGCAAAAACATTAAACAAGGGACTTATGTATTCAATGGCAATGTTCCGTTAAAGATGACAGATTTTCAGATGAAACCTCCAACAGCACTTCTTGGAACTTTAAAGGTAGGTGACGGCATCAAGCTGGAATTTGATATTACGCTGACGGAACAATCACAAGCATCAATAGATTAATAAAAAAAGAAAACAAAAAAAAACAAAAACAACCACATGAAAAGAAACATGATTTTTCTGATTTCTCTGCTTCTGATGAGCGGGGTATCATTTGCACAAGTCCGTTCATACAGCAAGACCGGATTGAATGAGTTTGAAAGCCCGAAGGCTGAAAGCGAATCATTCGAGAAAGTCAATCTGAAAATCGGAGGTAATTTCAATCAATCATTCCAGGCATTGAGCCATAGTAACACAGCCAACACCCTACTCAACCCCAATGCAGCCTTGATAAACATTGTGCCAGGATTTAACACAGCCGTAGCAAATCTTTATTTCGACGTAAATCTGGCTGAAGGAGTTTATATGAACATGGCTTTGTATCTTTCATCCCGCCATCATAACGAAACGTGGGTAAAAGGAGGATACATCCGTTTCGATAAATTACCATTCCTGAAGATAGATTTACTGGACGAAATTATGCGTTATACAACAATTAAGGTCGGCCACATGGAAATCAATTACGGGGATGCACATTTCCGCAGATCCGACAACGGAAACGCCATGTACAATCCTTTTGTTGAGAATTACATCATGGATGCATTTACAACAGAGATTGGTGCTGAAGTTGATGTTACGTATAACGGATTTTTGGGTGTCCTTTCGGCAACAAACGGTATGATCAACGGACGGGTGCTTGGGTATGATCCTGTTCCGGGAGCTTCCGACGGGAAATCCAAACCTGCATTTATCGGAAAACTCGGTTACGACAAGCAACTGAACAGTGACTTGCGGGTTCGCCTGACCGGTTCTGTTTACCATACAGCAGGTTCAAATGCCAACACCCTATATGGAGGTGACCGGGCTGGTTCGCACTATTATGGTGTGATGGACAACGCGTTGACAACATCTACTTTTACATCTGGACGTCTGAATCCGGGTTTTGGAGATAAAGTCACTTCGATGATGGGCAACCTGTTTGTAAAATATGGCGGACTGGAATCATTTACCACCTTTGAATCGGCTAATGGACGCGGAAGAACCGAAACTACCGGTGAACGTGCTGCAAGCCAGATTGCAACTGATTTGGTATATCGATTTGGGAAAAATGAAGATTTCTGGGTCGGAGCCAGGTACAATGTTGTTAATGCCCGTCTGAGCGGATACACCGAGGATGTTACGGTTGACAGGCTGGCAGTAAGCGCAGGATGGTTTGTTACCAAAAACATCATGGCAAAATTAGAGTATGTCACTCAAAACTACGATGGATTTGTTGATACAGACATCCGCAATGGTGGAAAATTCAGCGGACTCGCTTTACAGGCCGTTGTCGGGTTCTAAAAAGAGACACATAAAGTATATGACAAAAAACCCGCTACCAATCTGATAGCGGGCTTTTTATATTTATTATGAAACATTTATGCCAACTTATTGATATAAACCGCCAATTTTGATTTGAGATTTGACGCTTTATTTTTATGGATGATGTTACGTTTTGCCAGTTTATCCAACATAGCACTCACTTTAGGCAACATTTCCACAGCAACTGATTTCTCAGTAGTAGCACGTAATTTACGCACAGCATTACGGGCAGTTTTTGCATAATAACGATTATGCAATTTGCGTTTTTGTATCTGACGTATTCTTTTGATTGATGATTGATGATTTGCCATCTCAATTAACTTTTAAATTCATTAACATTGTAGCCCATAGGGGAATCGAACCCCTCTTTCCAGAATGAAAATCTGGCGTCCTAACCGATAGACGAATGGGCCTTGAACTTCATAAACTGCAACTGACCTCTCAATTGCGGGTGCAAATATACGTCAGTTTTTTGATTCTACAAAACCTTTTGGAAAATATTTTTGAATATTTCCTAACTTACTGTTTTTCACAATCCTGTTCTCTAATCGCCATATCCGGAGTCCGGAAAACGACTTAATTACCATAATTATCTTATTTTTGCATGAAAATTTCATTCGTTCATGCTTACAAAAACACCCGGGTTGGTACTACGAACCCTAAAATACTCTGACAAATCAACTATAGTCACGGTTTACACCCGGGATTACGGACGGGTCTCTTACATCGTTTATGGACTAAATGGTAAAAAGTCAGGTATCAGGGCAGCCTGCTTTCTACCGCTTTCATTAATTGAGGTCACTGCTTTCTATCAGCCCGGAAAAGAATTTCAACAACTCAGAGAAGTCAGAATACTAAACAGTCTGACCAACATTTATACTCATCCTCTCAAAAACGCACTTACACATTTTACAGCCGAATTGCTGTATAAAACATTAAAACAGCCTGAACCAGAGGTACACATTTTTGATTTTCTGGAACAATCAATCCTTTCACTTGAACGCAATGACGCAGAGATTGCGAATTTTCATCTAATTTTTATGATGAAGCTTTCAGGATATCTTGGATTCGAACCCAATCCGGAAGAAAAAGATGCCCGGTACTTCGATCTGCTAAACGGGATATTCCTCACGAACAAGCCCCTGCACAGTCATTTTTTATCAACTGAAATGTCAACTCTTTTTAGCTCATTATTACACCTTTCTTTTGACTCAGGAAACGCTTTAGTTTTATCACGCGAAAACAGGAGTGAATTGCTGAATGTGCTGATTGAATATTACAAACTGCATGTACCCGAGTTCCATGGGCTTAATTCAGTATCAGTATTACATGAAGTTTTCAATTGAAATTAACCATTACCTCTGATGTTGTTACCTTTAACGTAACCTCCCGTCCCATAATCAAAGGAAGATTCTCATCTTCATGTCCGGACGGGAAACCAAAACAAACAGGAAATCCAACACCCGCTGTTGCATCGAGTACTATCTCTTTGACAGACTTCTGCATCAGAGGATCTTCCGTGCAATTGGTAAAATGCCCCACAATTAGTCCGGATATTTTATTAAAAACACCACCCATTCTCAAATTTTGCAGCATACGATCGATGTGATAGGGCTCTTCCGCTATTTCCTCAAGAAACAACACAGCTCCATCGTATGTGGGTTCAAAGGCTGTTCCGCGTAATCCCATCAAGACAGACAAATTCCCTCCGACGAGCTTTCCTTTGACATTTCCCACGCGGTTCAGCTTATCCGGGGCAATGTGATACTTCGGAATTTCCCCTTCAAGTATTTCTTTGAGATAACGCAAAGAATCCGAATCATCAGGTAGTTCAGTCAAATGTTTCGCCATCACAGCATGTAACGAAGGGATACCCAGACATGATAACGATGCATGAATAATTGTGATGTCGCTGAAACCTATCAGCCATTTTGGATGTTGTATCAGGGGTGAGAAATCGACTCTATCGATAATCGGCGCCAATCCATACCCTCCCCGGCTACACAAAATTGCCGTCAGACTTTCGTCATTGATAGCATCCTGCAGATCATTGATCCGTTGTTTTTCCGTTCCGGCAAAACGGCCGTAAACTTCCCGGGCAAAGCGGCCTTCTGTAACCTCAAAACCCCAGCATCTCAGCCTTTCGGTTGCACCATCAATCAAATCAGGGTTAATGGCCCCGGAAGGAGAAACTATACGGATTCTATGTATATTATCTTTAACTTCAAGCATTACAATATCTCTCAAACAATTAACCTTTGTAGAATACCCATTTCATCATTTCTTTCCAGGTAATTTTTTTACCGTACATCAGAATACCGGTTCGATAAATCTTCCCGGCAATCCAGGTGCTTCCGATAAAAGAAAGTATCAAAATACCTATCGAAAGTGCCAGCTGCCATACCGGCACACCAAAAGGCAACCTGACCATCATCACAATCGGCGAAGTAAACGGAATCATTGAACACCAAAAGGCAAGCGGACCATCCGGATTCTCCGCGCTATAAATCGCAGCATAAATGGCAAAAATGATGGGAAGTGTTAAGGGTAGAGAAAACTGCTGCGTATCTGTCTCATTATCCACAGCTGAACCAACAGCTGCAAAAAGCGAAGCATATAACAAATAACCACCCAGGAAGAACAACACAAATAAAATACCCGTTTGAACAAAATCAAAATTCTGCAGGGCTATCAACAAGTCTGAAACCATCCCATCCTGATTATCAAAAGGTAAATTTACGGCTGAAACTCCCATTGTCTGAGCCTGTTGATATGTTTCAATATCAAGTGTAGTTCCAAAGACACTGGTCAGGGCAGAAACCAACACTACCGACAGAATTACCCACAGAGCAAACTGTGTGAGTCCAACCATAGCAATGCCAATAATCTTTCCCATCATTAGCTGAAAAGGTTTTACAGAAGATATAATAACCTCCACAATACGGCTGGTTTTCTCTTGTACCACACCCGACATCACCTGCGCACCATAAACAACGATGAATATATAGATTACAAACGCTGAAATCATTCCAATGATGACTGCCAGCTCCGCCGAGCCCATTTTCTCTTCGCCATCTTTACCCCATCTTACTGTTTTAACATCAATGCTGACTTTCGTCTTTTCTACCAACTCCTTAAAATCAGGTATATTCAGTTCTGCGAGTTTTTTTTCTTCAATATAAGTCTTTAACAAGTCTGAAACATAAGACTTCAATTCCACTCCAACCTGTTCTTCTGAAAACAAAGTAGCTGCTTTGGGATTCAACGATAAATCCTGCGGTATAAAAAGCACAGCATCGTAGGAATCTCTTTCTTTCGATCCCCGGAAGGTCTCTATTGACTGATCGGCAAATTCAAACTTAAAATTATCGTTATCTACAAACACAGTTTTATAAAGCCCCGTTTGGTCTATGACAATAATCTTCTTCTCCGTATTATCTTTAATTTGTGCCAACAACAGAGGCACCATGATCATACCGGCAATCAGCACCGGTGTAAGGAAAGTCAATATAATAAAGGATGGTTTCATCACCCTTGTTGTATATTCCCTTTTGATAATCAAAGCAATCTTACTCATAATTGTTTCGGTCTAGTTGTTACTGTTTCAATAAAAATATCATTCATGGTAGGCAGCATTTCTTCAAATGAAAATAATTCAGACTGAATCATTAACTTACCTAACAGTACATTATTTGATTCTCCTGCCTTTGATTTTAGCACATACTCGAATCCATGATGCGTTTCTTTCTCATTCAAGACATCAAAACTATCAGCATGCAGATTCGTTTTGGTCACGACCCTATAGGTACCGGTTGCATGAGCAGCCCTGATTTCCCCCACATTACCCTGTAATACAATTTTCGACTTATCAATAAGCGAGATATTATCACACAGCTCCTCCACAGATGACATGTTATGCGTAGAAAAAATAATTGTAGCGCCTTTATCTTTCAGAGCAAGAATCTCTTTTTTAAGCAAATCTGCGTTTACCGGATCAAATCCGCTGAACGGTTCATCAAAAATAAGTAATTTAGGTTCATGCAGAATAGTGGTAATGAATTGTACCTTTTGAGCCATTCCTTTCGAAAGCTCTTCGATTTTTTTATTCCACCACGACTGAATTTCGAATTTCTCAAACCAATATTTAAGTGCTTTCAATGCATCCTGCCTGGTCATTCCCTTCAACTGTGCCAGATACAAAGCCTGTTCTCCCACTTTCATCTTTTTGTACAAGCCTCTTTCCTCAGGCAGATAGCCAATATGCCGAACGTCCTCTGCATTAAGTTTTTTCCCGTTCAGAAACACTTCTCCACTATCCGGAGCCGTAATGCAATTGATAATACGAATTAGCGTGGTCTTCCCTGCTCCATTGGGGCCCAACAAACCATACACCGCATTCTCCGGGATATCCAAACTCACTCCATCCAGCGCCCGATGTCCGGAAAATTGTTTTACTACATTTTTTACTTCTAATAAATTCATGTTTTATTTTGTCTAATGTCTACAGTCCCCTGTCATCAGTCACCAGTCGTTATCGCTACCTCTGGCAACTCCATAAGGTAATGTGTCTTCCATAATCCGGTAGGCAAGCCTACCAGTTACTAAACTTCGTTTCCTCCGGAAGCCTACTACCCACAATTCACTATTTGCTAAATTCAAACTTTCCCTTCGTCACAAAAACTATAATAACTCCCGCCGGCAATGATAATATGATCCAGAAAGCGTATTCCTACCGCTTCACAACCAGCGATGACACGGCGAGTTACTCTTTCGTCCTCCCGGCTGGGAAATTTTTGTCCTGAAGGATGATTATGTGCTACGGCAAGACAAGCAGCTTTTTTATCCAACGCCAGTTTCAGCAACATCGGTATATCCACAACGGTTTGACTGCTACCTCCCTGTGTTAGCTTTCTAACCTCAATTACTTTGTTTGCCCCATCCAACAAGGCAATCCAGAATTCTTCGTAATCAAGGTCAATTACACTAGCCTCAAATAAATGAAATAAATCAATGCTTGAGCCTATTTTCTTTTTATCTGTTGTCTCTTTCGTTTTACGCCTTTTACCTAGTTCCAAAGCCGCAACAATTGTAATAGCCTTAGCCTCTCCAATTCCTTTGAATTTTCCGCATAGCTCAGGGATTGTAAGCCTCGCCAATTCATTAATATTATAATGACAGGCAGCCATTATCCTTTTGGCTAATTCAACCGCCGACTCATTTTTACTTCCAGAACCAATCATAATGGCTAATAATTCCGCATCAGACAACGCCATCGTTCCTTTCCTAAGCATCTTTTCACGCGGACGGTCTTCTTCAGACCATTCCCGGATGGTAAGATGTTTTTCTCTTTCAAACATAATAAACAACAAATAGTTTTTCAATTTGGTATACGGCCGTAAAATTAAATAAAAATGTTCTATATGGGTACGTAAAAGATAAATATTTATTAGAAAAATCTGTATATTAGCACGCAAAAAATACAAAATCATGCTCATCATCGGAATAGCCGGAGGAACAGGATCCGGAAAGACAACAGTTGTAAAAAAACTCCTGGAACGACTACCTGGGAATGAAGTAGTTATATTACCTCAAGATTCATATTACCGTGACAGTAGCCACAAGCCTCTTGAGGAACGATTAGAAATAAATTTTGACCATCCGGATTCAATTGAATGGGAATTGCTGGTAAAACATCTGAAAGAACTAAAACAAGGCAAAAATATTGAACAACCTATATATTCTTATCTGACTTGCACTAGAGCAGAAGAAACTATTCCTATAAAGCCCTGCAGGGTTGTGATCGTAGAAGGAATTCTTATTTTGAGTAGTCCCGAAGTCAGGAAAATGCTGGATTTAAAAGTATTTGTAGATGCCGATGCCGACGACAGGCTGATTCGTGTCATCAACCGCGACATTGTAGAAAGAGGCAGATCGGTCAATAAAGTTATGGAAAGATATGAAAAGACCGTCAAGCCCATGCACCTTCAATTCATTGAACCAACAAAGCGGTTCGCCAACATCATTGTTCCGCAAGGAGGAAACAACCATGTGGCAATTGATATTTTAACCAAGTTTATCATGGATTTTCTGAAAAGCAAAAATACTTAATCACATAAGTACATATAAACACGTTTTTTGTAAGATGCAGGTTCAATACGATAGTCAAAATAAGACTAATGTGTGCTAATGCAACCAACATAACAAAAAAGAGACCGGCTATAAAACTATACCGGTCTCTTTTGCTTTTATAAAAACGCTCTCTGAATTATTTTCTTTTTTCCAAAACTGCTACTTGTTTCTCTTTTCTTTTTTGTTTTTTTGTCATCAGGTCATAAGCCACTGGTACTGCAACAAATAAAGTAGAATAAACACCAAGGACAGAACCGATTAACAATGCGAAAATAAATCCACGGATAGTTTCACCGCCAAAAACAAAAATAGCAATCATCACGACCATCACACTTGCAGAGGTACTGAAAGTACGACTTAAAGTTTCATTCAGTGATTCATTCATGATACTTTCCCTGTCACGTTTGGGATACAATCGTACATTTTCTCTGATACGGTCAAAGATCACCACAGTATCGTTCACGGAATAACCCACATAGGTTAGAATTGCAGCAATAAATGATTGATCCATTTCCATCGAGAAAGGCATTATACTGTAGAATAATGAAAAGACACCAAGAATAATCAAGACATCATGTGCCAGCGAAGCTAATGTTCCCACCGAGAATGAGAAATCCCTGAATCTGATAAAGATATAAAGAGACACTATCACCAATGAGAATAAAATAGCCCAAACAGCAGAAGTTTTAATATCATCAGCCACAGTTGGTCCTACTTTCTGAGAACTTTGGATATAATCCGACACAAATTCATCTTTCGTTGTCCCCTCCTTCAGCATAGGCTTAAGGTGTTCATATAATTTGGAAATTACATCATTATCTGCCAATTCGCTTTCATCATCAATTTTATATTTTGTAGAAATACGAACCTGATTATCAGACCCAATCGTTATTACCTGAGCACTTGCTTGTTCTGTCTCATCTCTAAAAGCTTCCTCGAGCAATTCTCTTACATCTTCAGTATTCACCGCCTGGTCAAAGCGCACGACATAATTACGACCACCACTGAAATCAATTCCTGAGCTCAATCCTCTTGTAGATAATGAGACAATACATACCGCAATGATAACTGCCGAAACAATATAACCGATTTTACGTTTTCCGATAAAATCAATTTTCATATTCTGAAACCATGTTTCAGTAGCTTTAGTCGTATAAGTGAGTTCTCTGGCATTTTTGCGTTCAACATACATTATGAGCATCATACGGGTAAGGAACACAGAAGTAAAGAACGAAGTAAAAATACCCATAACCAAGGTCGTTGCAAAACCAAGAATTGGTCCTGTACCAAACACAATCAAAACAATACCGGTTAATAGTGTTGTAACATTGGCATCAACAATTGCAGAAATTGCATTTTTAAAACCATCTTTAATTGCTGATTTTTGTGTTTTTCCGGCAATTAACTCTTCCCTAACACGTTCATATATCAACACATTACCATCCACGGCCATACCCAGGGTTAACACAATACCTGCTATACCCGGCAAGGTTAACACCGCTCCGAACGAGGCTAAGATTCCCATCAGGAAAAACACGTTAACAAATAAGGCGATATCGGCAATCAGACCTGGGATAAAACCATAGTAGAATATCATATAGATTAATACCAGGACAAATGCAATTATAAATGAAATCAATCCATCCTGGATTGCCTGTTGACCAAGTAACGGGCCAACGACATCTTCCTGAACAATACGTGCAGGAGCCGGCATTTTACCTGAATTCAGCGTATTAGCAAGGTCTTTAGCCTCTTCAACGGTAAAGTTACCGGTGATTTGTGATTGCCCTCCTGTAATTTCAGTGTTTACTGTCGGGAATGAATAGATGTAACCATCCAATGCAATTGCAATAGATTTACCAATATTTTCTTTGGTCATACGTGCCCAAATTTTAGCACCCTCACTATTCATGCTCATAGAAACATTAGCATAAGCAGAGGTTTGACTAAAATCAGCACGGGCATCTGTGATAGCATCTCCACTCAGCGGAGCACGATTATCCCGGTTCGTTTTAATTGCAATCAACTGATAGATATCCCCTCTTTCGTTAATAGCCTTAACTGACCATCTTAAACCAAGATTTGCCGGCATTAACTCTTTCACACCGCGTGTAACAAAATAGCTATTGATACGGGCTGTATCTTTGTAGTGGGCAAAACCGACAACCGGGCCTCTGCTGAATTGGCCAGTTTCAATTCCCGGAATTTGCAACACAGACAACAAAGGATGATCTTTTTTGAATTGTTCCTGCAGTTTAAGGGAGTCAACGGTTGATTCTTTATCTTTCTTTAACGCAGCAATCAAACTATCCTGCTCATTCTGAGGAGATTCCTGTGCGAGCTCAGCCTTTTCTTCAACAACAGGTGCTTTTACTGAGTCAACAGAAGTCTGTTGTGTTGCTAAAACGCGATCAGCTTCCATAAGGTTGTTCACAATCTCTGTAAGCTCAAACGTTTCCCAGAATTCCAGGTTGGCAGACCCCTGTAACAATTTACGAACACGTTCCGGTTCTTTAACACCAGGGAGTTCAACCAGAATACGTCCCATGTTGTTGTTATCACGCTGAATATTCGGCTGTACAACACCAAAGCGGTCAATACGTGAACGCAATACATTAAATGAATTGCTAATGGCCCCATCGATCTCTTTTTTCAACACCGACACAACCTCACTATTAGTCGAACGGAGTGAAATTTTATCTTTCAATTCCATGGTGCTGAAAACAGAAGCCAACTGTCCCTGAGGATTGACTTCCTCAAATGCTTTTACAAAAAGATCGAGATAATCAACCTGACTGTTTGTTTTCTGGCGTTCAGAGGCCATTTGAAGAGCCTGAACAAATTCAGGACTATTGTTGTAACCCGACAATGCACGCAAAATGTCTGCAACCGAAACCTCTAATGTAACGTTCATTCCCCCTTTCAGGTCAAGGCCCAGGTTTATTTCCTTTTCACGACACTCTTTCAATGTGTAACCAAAGTAAACTTTCTCACCCGACAGAGAATCAAGATACTGATACTCTTTCATCTTATCACCTGCAGCATATTCTTTGGCTTTTTTATTGTAAACTCCTGTTACAACAGAAAATGAAAG
Organism: Paludibacter sp.; assembly: GCA_029973975.1. GTDB lineage: Bacteria > Bacteroidota > Bacteroidia > Bacteroidales > Paludibacteraceae > Paludibacter. Next base: position 15,191 of record JARKQF010000135.1, on the reverse strand, counting down.
GTAAAATAAACTCACCAGGGCAAGCAAAATTGCAAAAACTCTTACAATACCTTTGTTTTGCATGGAACTTCTTTTATTTAATAAAACAATAATATTTTTTTTAACGAGCCGCAAATATAATATTTTTTTTTGATACAAACGATTATGTTAGTGAATTAGTAATTAGTGAATAGCAGAAAACGAATAACTAACAGCGAATACTGGTTGTTTATCTTTAGTTTAATGACCCGAGACTGATGACGGAATACCGGAGACATAAAAAAAACGGGAAATAATTTGCAGGTTCAGAAAAAAGCACTATCTTTGCAGTCCAAAACATCGCGGAGTGGAGCAGTGGTAGCTCGTTGGGCTCATAACCCAAAGGTCGTTCGTTCGAATCGGGCCTCCGCAACACAAAAAAAGCTGTCTTAATAAGGCAGCTTTTTTATTTTAAAGCACATTAGTCACATAAGAACACTTAAATCAACCATTTCTGTTTAATTACAGAATCAAGCTAACGTTTACTTATGTGACTAATGTGGTAAGTTATTTACAAATTAACCCTGAAACGTTGATTGCCGTTTTTCAGGAAATCTACAATCTGTTGGGCAGCTGCTATGCCAGCATTAATATTCGCTTCTGCTGTTTGTGCCCCCATCTTCTTCGGCGTTGAAAAATACCGACCTGCCAGTTTCTCCTGCATCTCCGCATGATTTCCCGGTGTAATATCAGTCAGATATTTAAAATCAGTTCTTTCTTGCATAAATTCAAGAATCTCAGCTTCATCAATAACCTCTTTACGGGCAGTATTAATCAACACAGCACCTTTCGGCAACAAACTCAACAATTCCTTATTAATGGATTGTTTGGTTTCAGGTGTTGCCGGAATATGCAGGGAAACGACGTCTGAAATTTCATACAACTCTCTTACTGAGCTAACCGGAGTTACTTCATCGGCTGCAATCTGTTCGTCGCTGCAAAATGCATCATAGGCATACAGGTCCATACCGAAGCCTTTGGCAATACGGGCTACATTACGACCGACATTGCCATAAGCATGAACACCCAATTTTTTACCTTTCAGTTCTGTTCCTGACGTCCCATTATAAAAATTGCGAACCGCAAAAACCAACAGTCCAAACACCAGTTCAGCTACCGCATTGGCGTTTTGCCCGGGTGTATTCATTACGCAAACACCGGCTGCTGTAGCAGCCTCCAAGTCTACATTATCGTACCCAGCCCCTGCCCTTACAACAATTTTCAGTTCTTTGGCCGCAGCTATCACCTCAGCATCAATAATATCACTACGGATAATAATGGCATTTGCATCAGCAACCGCATCAAGCAATTGCTGTTTTTCAGTGTACTTTTCAAGCAAGGCCAGTTCAAAACCGGCAGCTTCAATTTCTTTTCTGATACCATCTACCGCAATCTTGGCAAATGGTTTATCGGTAGCAATTAAGACTTTCATGATAATTTTATTTTTTCAAATTCCTGCATACAATCTACCAATGCCCGAACACTTTCCAACGGAAGCGCATTATAGGTTGAAGCTCTGAATCCACCTACTGAGCGGTGCCCTTTGATACCCACCATGCCACGTTCAGTTGCAAACTTCTGGAATTCAGCTTCCAGATCAGCATATTCAGAATTCATCACAAAACAGATATTCATGCGTGAACGATCTTCTTTAGCAGCCGTACCCACGAACAATTTATTGCGGTCAATTTCACTGTATAACAAGTCAGCTTTTTCGATGTTACGTTTCTCCATTGCAGCAACACCACCATTAGCTTTAATCCAGCGAAGCGTTTCCAAAGCACTGTAGATTGGCAACACCGGAGGCGTATTAAACATGGAGCCATTTTCGATATGAATTTTGTAATTCAGCATCGATGGAATGTGACGCGAAACTTTTCCGAGCACCTCATCTTTAATGATAGCGAACGCCAGACCGGCAGGCGCCAGATTTTTCTGCGCTCCACCATAAATAACGGCGTATTTCGACACATCAACCGGGCGGGAAAAAATATCAGAAGACATATCAGCTACCAAAGGCACCGGACTGTCAATATCTTTCAACAATTCTGTTCCGAAAATTGTATTATTCGTTGTGATATGGAAATAATCAGCATCGGCAGGAATTACATAATCTTTCGGAATATAATTGAAATTTGCCGCTTTTGAAGAGGCTACTTCTATCACTTCACCGAAGGCTTTTGCTTCTTTCAAAGCTTTGCTTGCCCAGGTACCTGTATTCAGATATGCAGCTTTACTTTCCATCAAGTTGAAAGGAACCATGCAGAATTGCAGGCTTGCACCTCCCCCGAGAAATAATACCGAATAACCTTCGGGAATCGACAGTATTTCCTTGAACAGCGCTACGGCTTCATCAACAACCGATTGAAAATCCTTGGCACGATGGGAGATTTCCAAAACAGACAAACCGGAACCGTTAAAATCCAACACTGCCTGAGCTGTTTTTTCAATCACTTCACGCGGTAAAATTGAGGGTCCCGCATTAAAATTATGCTTCTTCATACGATAAATTAAATATGTGTGTTTAATAGAGTTGGCACTTCTTATTCGCAGGTTGATTAGACAGATAAAGGCAGTGAACTCGCATGTCTTCAAGAGAGAAATCAGCCTGACAAATAACCCTTTCTTTCTTTAATGTTTTTTTGATGCGCAAAGGTACTATTTTTTTTGTTTTCGACATAGATAATTTTAATTTTATTCATATTATCTCGTTAAAAAAGAAATTTATAAGTCTGAAAAGGGCATTGATATTAATTTTATATATTTTTTGATGCTTATTCATATTAAATGATTTTTCCATACTTTTACAGCAATTTAATACTGACAGCACTTTCAATTCACCTTAAATTATTACACCATGATAATCGGGCTTCCCAAAGAAATAAAAAACAATGAAAATCGCGTGGCACTTACTCCATCTGGGGTACACACTTTAGTGTCAAAAGGACATTGCGTTTGTGTCGAAACCAAGGCTGGCGTAAACAGCGGATTCACGGATGAGGCTTACCTGAATGCCGGCGCTCTGATTCGTAAAACAGCTGTTGAAATTTTTGCCGAAGCAGAAATGATTGTAAAGGTAAAGGAACCTATTCAGCAGGAATACGAACTAATCAAGCCCAAACAACTTGTTTTCACCTACTTTCACTTTGCATCCAACGAAGAACTAACCAGAGCCATGATGAAAAGTGGTGCAATTTGTCTGGCATACGAAACCGTTGAGATTAACCAGACCCTCCCTTTACTGATACCCATGTCGGAAGTCGCCGGACGGATGTCGATTCAACAAGGTGCCAAATACCTGGAAAAACCTCAGGGCGGAAAAGGTATTCTGCTAGGTGGCGTACCGGGTGTAAATCCCGCTCATGTATTGATATTGGGTGGCGGTGTAGTTGGCACGCATGCTGCCTATATGGCGGCCGGATTGGGAGCACATGTTACCATCGCCGACATATCCCTGCCAAGGTTACGACAACTAAGTGAAATCATGCCGGCGAATGTCGACACCATGATGTCGTCACATTATAATATTGAAGAAATTCTTCCGCGGACTGATCTGGTAATCGGGGCAGTACTGATACCGGGCGCTAAAGCTCCCACGCTGATTTCACGTGAAATGCTGAGATTACTTCCACAAGGAGCAGTTTTAGTAGACGTTGCCATCGACCAGGGCGGTTGCTTCGAAACTTCCAAACCGACAACCCACGCCAACCCAGTGTATGAAGTAGATGGCATCCTGCATTATTGTGTCGCCAACATCCCGGGAGCAGTGCCGTGCACCTCTACTCTGGCGCTAACCAATGCCACATTGCCTTATGTGCTTACTTTAGCTGACAAAGGATGGAAAAAGGCTTGCGAAGAACATGAAGATTTGCGCAAGGGGCTTAACATTGTGGAAGGAAAAGTGATCTGCAAAGCAGTCGCGGAGACGTTTGGGATATAGCGAATAACGAATAGCTATTCACTATTTATCGTGAGCTGTTCGTTATTCGCTAGAAAACATTAGCTTTTCGCCAAAATAATTTTCTTAATTTCATTGAGCTTATTCAGCGCTTCAATAGGTGTCAGGTCATTAATATTAAGGCCTTTTATTTCATCCCTTATTTGCTGGAGCACAGGATCATCCAGCTGAAAGAAACTGAGTTGATAGCCCTCCCGCTGGGTAGCAATTTCAGCAACAGGCTTGGCGATACCGTTCTGGCGATTATCGGTTTCCAGTTGCTTCAGAATTTGCTCGGAACGCTTCACGATGCTTTGCGGCATGCCGGCCATCTTGGCAACATGGATACCAAAACTATGTTCGCTGCCTCCGCGTGCCAGTTTCCGGAGGAAAATGATTTTCTTATCTACTTCTTTAACCGAAACATTGTAGTTTTTAATCCGGCTAAAAGACTTCTCCATTTCATTCAGCTCGTGGTAATGTGTGGCAAACAGTGTTTTGGCCTTAAAAGATGGATGTTCATGAATATACTCGACAATTGCCCAGGCGATGGAGATACCGTCGTAGGTTGAAGTACCACGTCCGAGTTCGTCAAACAAAATCAAACTCCGGTCCGACAGATTATTCAGGATACTGGCAGCTTCGTTCATCTCCACCATAAAAGTTGATTCTCCCTGCGAGATATTATCGCTCGCCCCTACCCGTGTAAAAATCTTATCCACAACCCCGATCTTAGCACTTTCTACCGGCACGAAACAACCTATCTGAGCCATGAGGGTAATGATAGCGGTCTGCCGCAACAGGGCTGATTTACCGGACATGTTAGGACCGGTAACTATGATAATTTGCTGGGACTGATTATCGAGATACACATCATTGGCAATGTAAGACTCCCCCAAAGGCAGCTGCTTCTCAATCACCGGATGTCGTCCCTGTTTGATTTCCAGCACATCCGTATCGTTTACTTCCGGACGGACATATTTGTTTTCAGCCGAAACACGGGCAAATGACAACAAGCAATCGAGTTGGGCAATCAAATTGGCATCCAACTGAATAGCTGGAATATAATCAACCAGACTAAGCACCAATTCATTGAAAAGCCGGGTTTCAATACTCAGTATCTTTTCTTCTGCTCCCAGAATTTTTTCTTCATAATCTTTTAATTCCTGCGTGATGTATCGCTCGGCATTCACGAGGGTTTGCTTACGTATCCAATTATCAGGCACTTTATCTTTGTGGGTATTCCTGACTTCAATATAATATCCGAAGACATTGTTGAAACTGATTTTAAGACTTGGAATACCGGTATGGGCGCTTTCCCGTTCCTGAATTTTCTGTAGATACTCTTTCCCAGAAAAAGCCAGATCACGCAACTCATCCAGATCAGCATCAATACCCGGCCGGATAATATTTCCTCTGTTGATAAGAGTCGGTGGATCCGGCTGAATTTCTTTTTCGATTTTATCTGAAATAACCTGACAAGCATTCAACTGATCGGCAATTTTATTGAGGGCAGGATTATCTGTTTCCGCACAAGCCTGTTTTACCGGCTCAATGGCTTTTAGCGCCACCTTCAACTGCACCACCTCACGAGGACTGATCCTTCCAACCGCCACTTTTGAAATAATTCTTTCCAAGTCGCCAACCAATGCGATGTTTTGTTCCAGCAATTCCTTTAAATCCGGATGTCTGAAAAAATACTCCACCACACCCAGCCGTTCGTTGATAGGCTTCACATCTTTCAATGGAAAGGCAATCCAGCGTTTCAGCAACCGGGCTCCCATAGGCGAAATGGTTTTGTCAAGCACCTGTACCAGCGTTTTTGCACCTTCGTGCATGGAACCGTACAATTCGAGGTTACGCACGGTAAATCGGTCGAGCCACACATAACGGTCTTCCTCTATACGTGACAATTGAGTGATATGCCCCGTCTGCTGGTGGTGGGTCAGGTCGAGATAATGTAAGATAGCACCGGCAGCCACTACCGCAAAAGGTAAATTTTCAACACCGAATCCTTTCAGCGTACGGGTTTCAAATTGTTTCAACAATCTTTCCTGTGCTGAATCCGGGGTGTAAGCCCAGTCCTCGAGACCGTAAATAAAAAATTTATTGCCGAAGTTCTCTTCAAAATCGCGTTTTTTATTGCGATCATAGAGTATTTCCTTCGGACTAAAACTATTCAGCAGTTTATCCACATACTCCACATTCCCTTCCGCAACCAGAAACTCTCCGGTCGAAATATCCAAAAAGGCAACACCAACTTTCTTTTTATCAAAGTAAACCGATGCCAGGAAATTATTCTCTTTGTGATTCAGGGTAGTGTCGCTGTACGAAACACCTGGAGTAACCAATTCTGTGACACCACGTTTTACCAGTTTTTTTGTCAATTTCGGATCTTCCAGCTGATCACAAATCGCCACCCGCATACCTGCACGAACCAACTTAGGCAGGTAAGTATCCAGTGCATGATGCGGAAAACCAGCCAATTCAACACTCTTAGCCGCCCCATTGGCACGGCGGGTCAGGGTTATTCCCAATACTTCAGAAGCACGAATGGCATCTTTGGAAAAAGTTTCGTAAAAATCACCACAACGAAATAACAATATCGCATCCGGGTGCTTCGATTTAATTTCGAAGTATTGTTTCATCAGGGGGGTTTCTGCTATTCCGTCTTTCATATAAAAATTTTTTGAACCACAAAAGGCACAAAAGAACACCTAAGAAAACACAAAAGAGATACTATCTCAAAGAAAATCTTTTGTGCCTTTTGTGGTTTATAATACTTGTTTTAAATCAAATTTATTGTTTCAGTCATTCTCGACCAATCATATTTCTTTTTCTCTTCCCGGATATTGACTTTAAACTCTTCAGCCCTTTTATGAGCAAAGAAATCAACCAAAGCATCTGCAATCTTCTCCGGTTTCACATCCACTACATATCCCACCTTATTGTGGGGCACAATTTCGGCCAACCCGCCCACATCCGTCACCAGCATGGGATTTTCGTAATGATAAGCAATCTGACTAACACCACTTTGGGTAGCCGACCGATAAGGTTGCGCTACAATATCGGCGACACTGAAGTAATTTTTCACATCCTTATCTTCAATAAATTTAGTCCGCAACTCAATCAAATGTTCTAATTTATGTTTCTTGATGATTTTCAGATAGGGTTCCGGACTTTCATAAAACTCACCTGCAACAATCAACCGTACCGGGAACTCACGTAAACGCTTATCTGCAAAAGCCTCCAGAAGCAAATCAAGTCCTTTATAATGCCGGATAAAACCGAAAAACAACACATAATTATTTTGCTCATGCAAACCCAGGCGCATGGCCGCGAGCGAACGATCGACCTTTTCGCCGTAATGATCATAAATCGGATGAGGAGAAAGCAATTTAGGCTTCACCTCTTTATCAAAAGAGTTTATATCAGAAACTACCGAACTGGCCATAGCCACAAAACCATCCATGGCCTGCACAAAATAACGGGGAAATAACTTGTCTAACAGCGTAGGTTCATGAGGTATCATATTGTGTATCAAACCAATCATCTTCGTTTTATCATTTTTGGCATAACGAGCAATTGTTCCGAAAGCGGGAGCCATAAATGCCATCCAATAGCAAAAAATGACCTTGTCGGGAGCTTTCTTTTTAATCAATCTTCCGGCTTTGATCCAGGTCGAAGGCTTCACAGCATTGATCATACGGGTAATTTTTAAATCATCTGGTTTGGGCTCAGACGAAAACTGCGTTTTACCGGGAAATAAAAACCCCGGATATTGCAGGGAAAACGTGATCATTTCCACTTCGTGTCCTTCCTGCTGAAACTGTCGTGCAAGTCGCTCGTTATAAGCCGAGAGTCCACCCCGGTAAGGATATGCTGTTCCGATGATAATGATGTGCATGGTTGATTTATTGCTTTAGAATTCTGAATCAGGTATGCAAAATTACAAAATTATTTAAATGAGTTTTGGTAAATTCCACATTTGCATCTCATTTTAATCTTTTTTTATGGAAATAATTTGATTTCCCGATAAAAAATCACTTAATTTGCAGTCGGAAAAATTAAATAAAAACGATATCGTAATGAAAAGCTTCCTGAAATACTTAGGTCCTATTATCATACTGATTGGCACCGCTTTACTGACAGTATATTACTTCGAAAACACAGCTGCAAACACTTTGCTGATTATTGCGGGTGCCTTGATGGTTAGTGGCCTGATAGCCCACGTGGTAATCAATAAATACGTTGAATAATATTTAACCATATAAGTCATATAAGAAACATATAAGTTTTATTTTTTAATAGAAGATAGAATACGCTGTGTAAATCTTTTATATAAATTTAAAAAAACTTATATGTTTCTTATATGACTTATATGGTTTATCATTAAAACAACCCGGGTTTTCGCTGCCTGGCATCTTCCAGTGTAAGCAGGCTCGCCTGTGGTTTTTGCTTCTCTCTTAGCTGCTGATATTCAGCTGCAACTTCCGCTGTAAAAGCTCCGATGGTTTTAGGATTCATCAACTGAGCCACGATATGCGTATTTACAGAAGCATCTTTTACATATACGACCGGACCGTTATAATTCGGTGAAATTTTAACAGCCGTATGAATCTTGGATGTTGTGGCTCCTCCTATCAACAAAGGTATTTTCAATCCTGCTTTTTCCATTTCTGCTGCTACCACGCACATTTCTTCCAACGATGGAGTTATCAGTCCGCTTAGCCCCACAATATCCACTTTTTCCTCTATAGCAGTCTTGATTATCTTATCTGTAGGAGTCATCACTCCCAGGTCAATGACTTCGTAGTTATTACACCCCAACACCACCGCAACAATATTTTTCCCGATATCATGCACATCTCCTTTTACCGTTGCAATCAAAAATTTACCGGCAGATGAACTCTGACCGGGAACCTTTTCTGCTTCGATATAAGGCTGTAAAATGGCCACTGCTTTCTTCATCGTACGAGCAGTTTTCACCACCTGAGGTAAAAACATCTTACCTTGTCCGAATAAATCTCCTACAATATTCATCCCACTCATCAATGGTCTCTCGATGATTTCAAGAGCGGTATCATATTGCTTAAGCGCTTCCTGCAAATCTTCTTCAAGAAAATCACTGATGCCTTTAATCAGCGCATGTTCAAGTCGTCCCTGCAAATCACGGCTACGCCATTCATCTACTTTTTTAGCAGCAGTTGCCGATTCGGAAGCTGATAGTTTAATTTTTTCAGCATATTCAACCAAACGCTCTGTGGCATCCGAGCGGCGATTCAATACCACATCTTCAACATATTCAAGTAATTCTGCCGGAATTTCTTCGTAAATCTGCAGCATGCCGGCATTCACAATACCCATGTCGAGTCCGGCACGAATAGCATAATACAAGAAAACCGAATGAATGGCTTCCCGTACAACATTGTTACCACGGAAAGAAAACGACAGGTTGCTGATACCTCCACTTACCCGTGCAAAAGGTAAATTTGCCTTAATCCATTTTACTGTCTCTATGAAATCGACGCCATAATTATTATGTTCTTCGATACCTGTGGCAATCGCCAGCACATTCGGGTCGAAAATGATATCACTGGCTGGAAAACCCACTTTCTCGGTCAGCAAATGATACGCACGAGAACAAATCTCCGTTCTGCGTTCGAACGAATCTGCCTGACCTTTTTCATCAAAAGCCATCACCACCGCAGCCGCACCATAAGCGCGAATTTTTTCAGCTTTACTGATAAAGTCTTTTTCCCCTTCTTTCAGACTGATGGAATTCACAATGCACTTACCCTGAACACATTTCAGTCCGGCTTCAATCACGTCCCATTTGGAGGAATCTATCATGATCGGCACTTTCGAAATTTCAGGCTCTGATGCAATGTAATTAAGAAACGTCGTCATCTCCTGACGGGCATCCAGCATAGCATCATCCATATTAACATCGATAACCTGCGCACCATCTTCCACTTGCTTACGGGCAATATTAAGCGCTTCTTCGTATTTTTTTTCGTTGATCAGACGCAGAAACATTCTGGAACCTGCGACATTACACCTTTCACCGATATTAACAAACAAGGAATCACTTTTGACATCCAGATGTTCTAATCCGGATAAATGCAGTGTTCCCTGATCAGCATCCTTGCTGACAGGAGTACGCAATTTCGCAATTTTTATTAATTGCTGATAGGCGGCAATATGATCAGGAGTTGTACCGCAGCAACCGCCGATGATATTCACCAGCCCTTCTTCGAAGTACTCCCGGATTTGTTCTGCCATTTTCTCCGGACTTTCATCGTACTCGCCAAACTGATTAGGTAAACCGGCATTAGGATAAGCGCTGACATAGCAATTGCTGTATTGAGCAATTTCCTTCAGATATGGTTTTAAGTCTTTGGCGCCGAAAGAACAATTCAGTCCTACAGACAACATGTCTGCGTGACCAATTGAAGCCAGAAAGGCACGGATGGTTTGTCCGGACAGAGTTCTGCCACTCGAATCAGCTACCGTCACAGAGAGCATTAATTCCACCTTTTCACCTAACTCTTCCATGGCCTGATTAGCCGCATAAATTGCAGCTTTAGCATTCAGCGTATCAAAAATCGTTTCAATCAGAATCGCATCTACCCCACCTTCAATCAAGGCCAGCATCTGCTCTTTGTATGCTTCTACCAACCGGTCGAATGTCACCGCACGATATGCCGGATTGTTTACATCGGGCGACATAGACGCCGTTTTATTGGTCGGCCCCACAGCTCCGGCAACAAATCTGGGTTTATCCGGTGTTTGTTTGGTATAAAAATCAGCTGCCTTGCGGGCAAGACGGACGGCTTCAATATTCAGTTCCCTGATTTGATGTTGCATGCCGTAATCCTCCATCGAAATCTGCTGAGCATTGAAAGTATTGGTTTCAATGATGTCGGCACCCGCTTCCAGATATTTACTATGAATCTCATAAATAATATCTGGCTGCGTGAGCACCAACAAATCGTTATTCCCCTTCTGAGGCACAACAACATCAGCAAACCGTTTTCCTCGGTAATCCGCTTCTGACAGTTTGTAACGCTGTATCATGGTGCCCATGGCGCCATCGAGGACGAGAATGCGATTTTGTAAGATATCTCTCATTATTGTTTTAATACCATATAAGTCATATAAGTGACACATAAGTGTTTATTTCCGTGAAATCATTTATAAATTATATGGTACTTATATGACTTATATGGTTAAAAATAATTATATCAAAATTTCAACAATCCTTTTCCCGTCATTTCTGCCGGTTTCGGGATATCCAGAATCTGGCAAATAGTTGGAGAAACATCAGCCAGAATACCATGTTCAACAGAAGCACCGGGACGATTAGTCACATAAACGATAGGCACCGGATTTAGCGAGTGAGCTGTATTTGGTGAACCATCTTCATTTTCGGCATTATCGGCATTACCGTGATCGGCAATAATAATCACTTCATAATCGTTGGCTTTAGCAGCCTCCACTACCTGACCCATGCAATCGTCAACGGCCTGCACTGCTTTCACAATTGCCTCACGCACACCAGTATGTCCCACCATGTCGCCATTGGCAAAGTTCAGGACGATGAAATCAAACTTCTGTTTATTCAGTTCAGTTACCAACGCATCTTTGATTCCATACGCACTCATTTCCGGCATTAAATCATAAGTCGCCACTTTGGGCGAAGGGATCAGAATACGCTCTTCTCCTTGGAATTCTGCTTCGCGACCTCCGGAAAAGAAGAATGTCACATGTGCAAACTTCTCTGTTTCAGCAATACGTAATTGTTTCAACCCAAGTGAAGAAACATATTCACCCATGGTATTCTGCACATTATCTTTATCGAACAATACTTTCAATCCTTTGAAAGTAGAATCATAAGGAGTCATGCAATAATATTCCAAGGGGATAGTATGCATATCAAACTCGTGCATATCTTCCTGAGTCAGCACGATTGTCAGTTCTTTGGCCCGGTCGTTACGATAGTTGAAAAAAATCACCACATCACCGGCTTCGATTTTCGCCAATGGCTTACCGTCATTATCCGTTACCACAATTGGTTTCACGAACTCATCCGTCACACCGGCATCATAAGAAGCCTGCATAGCAGCCACTGGATCGGTTGTAGGAGTTCCAACACCTTTCACGATCAGATCATAAGCTTCTTTCACCCGTTCCCATCTTTTATCGCGGTCCATGGCATAATAGCGACCAATTACAGAAGCAATTTTGCCTGTAGAATATTGTGTATGTGCCTCTAATTGTTCGAGATAACCTTTCCCGCTTTTGGGATCTGTATCGCGACCATCCATGAAGCAATGCACATAAGCATCTTCAATTCCATAAGATTTGGCAATGTCCAGTAATTTATACAAATGATCCTGAGAAGAATGAACGCCACCATCAGAAACAAGGCCAAGGAAATGCATCTTTTTGTTGTTCTCTTTGGCATAAGTATAAGCGTTGATAATTTCCGGATTCTGCATGATACTGTTGTCGCGACAAGCGATGTTAATTTTCACCAAATCCTGGTAAACAACCCTTCCTGCTCCAATATTCAAGTGACCCACTTCCGAATTACCCATCTGACCATCAGGCAATCCCACATGTTCGCCCGACGCCAGCAAATAAGAATTCGGATACGTAGCGATAATTTTATCCCAGTTAGGAGTTGGAGTCGAAGCAATCACATCTGCTTTCGATCCGTTACCGATTCCCCAGCCATCGAGAATCATTAATAAAGCTTTTTTACTCATATTGTTTTGATTTATATTATTTTACCTTAAACTAATACCCTTAATATTTGCATTTGCAAAAGTACGGATTTTTATTGAATTGATAAAGAGGATGAAACCATATAAGTCATATAAGAATCATAGAAGTTATAATGAAACAAATTCTGAAACATTATGTTTAAAGAGTTTCATTATCGGTACCATAAAAACGGATGCTAATATGATCCTTATATGACTTATATGGTTTATTAATCCAATAAAAATCTGTAAATTTGCAGTCATTAAAATTGTAAAATATTTATGGCAAAAGAATTCAGGTATCAGGAACCATTCCCGACGGGAAAAGACAAATCGGAGTATTATTTATTAACAAAAGATTTTGTCAGCACGGCAAAATTCGAAGGACAGGAAATTCTGAAAGTAGCACCGGAGGGACTAACGCTGCTGGCCCGCACTGCTATGCGCGATTGCTCTTTCTTGCTGCGACCGGAACATCAGCAACAGGTTGCCAATATTCTGGCCGACCCTGAAGCAAGTGAGAATGACAAATATGTGGCAGTAACGATGCTAAGAAATGCGGAAATTGCAGCCAAAGGGGTTTTACCTTTCTGTCAGGACACCGGAACTGCAACTGTTTATGCAAAAAAAGGGAACAATGTTTACACCGACGGTTCCGATGAAGAAGCGTTATCCAAAGGTATTTACGAAACATACCGGGATGAAAACCTGCGTTATTCACAGAATGCTGCACTGAATATGTACGATGAAGTAAACACCGGCACCAACCTGCCTGCTCAAATCGACCTGATGGCAAGTCACGGCAATGAATATAAATTCTTATTTATCGCCAAAGGTGGCGGTTCGGCCAATAAATCCTATCTTTTCCAGGAAACGAAAGCCCTGCTGAATCCTGTTTCATTGGAGAAATTTTTGACTGAAAAGATGAAAACACTAGGCACCGCTGCATGTCCGCCCTACCACTTAGCTTTTGTCATCGGCGGCACTTCAGCAGATGCCTGCATGAAAACAGTTAAATTAGCTTCTACCAAATACTACGACGAATTACCGACAACCGGCAACGAACTCGGACAAGCTTTCCGTGATGTGGAGATGGAAGCAAAAATACTGAAAGCCGCCCAGCAATTTGGCATGGGAGCGCAATTCGGCGGCAAATACTTTGCACATGACGTACGCGTGATCCGGCTTTCGCGTCACGGCGCTTCTTGCTTTGTGGGGATGGCGGTGTCTTGTTCGGCCGACAGAAATATCAAGGGGAAAATCAACAAAGACGGGATCTGGCTTGAGAAGTTAGAAGACAATCCGGCTAAATATATACCGGAAGCATACCGTCAACAGGGCGAAGGCAATGCCGTAAAAATTGACCTCAACCGTCCGATGAAGGAAATACTTGCCACACTGAGTCAGTATCCGGTTTCAACCCGTCTGTCTTTATCAGGAACAATTGTTGTGGGTCGCGACATCGCGCATGCCAAACTGAAAGAACTGTTGGATGAGGGCAAAGAATTACCGCAATACGTAAAAGATCATCCGATTTACTATGCTGGTCCGGCTAAAACTCCCAAGGGCATGCCTTCCGGTTCGTTCGGACCTACAACTGCAGGCCGTATGGACTCGTACGTAGATTTGTTTCAATCGAAGGGCGGCAGTATGATTATGATTGCCAAAGGTAACAGAAGCGAACAGGTAACAGAAGCCTGCAAGAAATACGGAGGTTTCTATCTGGGCTCAATTGGTGGTCCCGCAGCCATTTTGGCGGAGCAAAGCATCAAAAAGGTAGAGTGTCTGGCTTATCCTGAGCTGGGTATGGAAGCCATCTGGAAAATAGAGGTGGAAAACTTCCCTGCTTTCATTTTAGTGGATGATAAGGGAAATGATTTCTTCAAGCAGATTAAAATGTAGTTTATTTACGATTTACTGATTTACAATTTACCATTTGCATCTTACATCATTTTATCCCCCAAAAATTGTAAATCAGTAAATCGTAAATCTCATCACCTTGGCCTGATTGCAAAATAAACCTGCTGATTGGTTGTTTTCGTAAATTTTATTTGCTGTGGATTAATCTTAGCTGCGGTCGACAGGGTGAAAGCCGAGGAAATGGCTGAGATAAAATCATCCAATTCTTCTACTTCATTGTAAAATTGTAACCCATTTACATTTCCTGCTCCTTTGTATGAAATAGTCAGCATGTCTTTATTACTCGCATTCACATTCAGATCCAACAAACCCTCGGTAATTATTGTTCCAATAGTATAACTGAGCGAAAGAACAAAAGATCTTCGAATGGTATTGTATTTCAGCGAAAGAGATGCATTATCAGCTCCATACAAAGTTTGAACCGATTGAATAATCGTCTGATAATGTTGATTCAGTCCGACACTAAAACCTGACGGAATAAAATCCCAGACCGTGTTGGCGTCTCCTGTAAAGAATGTCGCCAAATCATCAGCTCCGGAAAGCGT
>JARKQF010000082.1 GCA_029973975.1 Paludibacter sp. | reverse complement strand
GTACTTTTACGTTATCAAAAAACAAGATCATATCACTAAAGTATCACCTATGGAGGAACATTTTATTACGGTGAAAACATTCACTTTTGCTTCCGATGTACCCATCGTACAGACATTCATGGAAATGAGAGGGATTGAAATCTATATGAAAAACCTCACACTCAACAGATTGACATATCCTCTCGGAGATATAGAGATGCAGGTGAAAAGCTCCGATTATGAAAGCGCAAAAGAAGCTTTGATCGAAGGTGGATTTGCAAAACCGGAAGATTTTGTATAACTTTCCGTAATCCTCATCTCAAAGGGTTCAGTGTTTCCAGGATTGAATAATACAATTATATATACTTCATAAAATTTCCCATGTCAATAGAGCAAGAAAAAAAAGAAATACGGTATAAATATATCCTTATCGGGTTTCTCGTCTTTTTGGGACTGATCATTTTCAGGCACACACGTCCCTATATGAGTGGTTTCCTGGGTGCAGCCACCTTGTATGTACTGGTAAACGGGCAACAGAAATTTTTCACACAAAAACTTAAATTCAAAAAGTCGATCAGTGCATTGCTCATCGTGTTGGAGGTACTGTTCTTCATCCTTATCCCCCTTACCGGACTCACTTTTCTGGTAATTGATACGGTTTCAGGAATCTCGATCAATCCCGAAGCAATTCTGAGACAGTTTAACGAATTGGTCGACGCCATGGAAGAAAGGCTTGGTTTTAATATATTCACTCCTGAAAATCTGGCTGCTTTACCGAGAGCCGGATCCAATATTCTGCAAATGCTTGGGAACAGTGTTTATTCATTTGTGATCAATGTAGTGGTGATTCTTTTCGTGTTGTATTACATGCTTTTCAACAATAACGAGTTTGAAACAGCTATCAGGGAAGTGTTGCCATTCAAGGAAGAGAATAAGCAGATCCTGGCAGAAGAGACCCGTAT
Source organism: Paludibacter sp. (assembly GCA_029973975.1). Classification (GTDB taxonomy): domain Bacteria; phylum Bacteroidota; class Bacteroidia; order Bacteroidales; family Paludibacteraceae; genus Paludibacter. Next base: position 757 of record JARKQF010000082.1, on the reverse strand, counting down.
GATTATTCAGGCAAATGCCGTTGGAATCCCACTTCTGGCAATTATCCAGGGATTTTTCGCCTATATGGGCTATCTCTTCTTCGGCATAGACAGTGCGATTCTATATGCCGTTCTTACCGCTTTCTCCACTATACTACCCATTGTAGGTACCATGATTGTCTGGGTTCCATTAGGAATCACCCTGCTGTTAGCCGGCGATTACGTAAACGGTATCGCGTTACTTATCTATGGTCTGTTCATTATTGGAGGTGTTGATAATGTAGCCCGTTTCCTCCTACAAAAACAATTAGCAGATATCCATCCGTTAATCACCGTATTCGGGGTACTTATCGGGATTCCTATGTTCGGGTTTTGGGGAGTTATATTTGGCCCCCTGTTGTTATCGCTTTTCATTCTGTTCTTTAACATGTACCGTCATGAATATATACCGGGATCAAAAGCAAAACCTAGGGTCACTACACGCATAAAAGCAAGGAAAGTGAAAATTCCGATGTATGATTCGGCCAAACCCAAAAAGAGAAAGGGAGATACACCCGAGGTTAATTGATCCAATTACCAAAACCAATTACCAATTATTAATTGTCAATCGACATAACGAAACCATAAAATTAACAAATTATTCTTTGGCACTGTTTTTGCAAAATCATATTGAACGGTCATATAAATGAGCAATTATTTTTATATATGACCGTCAAAAAATTTTATTTGATTTAAAATAAAAGACTATATTTGTAGTCGATACACAGCTAAAGAAGGG
>JARKQF010000076.1 GCA_029973975.1 Paludibacter sp. | reverse complement strand
CCGTTTTTTCCGATTTCAAATCCGGTTCCAGACCTGATTCCGGTTCCACGTCAGGCTCTTTATCGACATGAGTCATTTCTGATTTCACGTGATTGCCCGTCTCCTTCTTATCCTCTACGTGTTCTTGCACACGTAAATCCTCAGCAACAGAAGCGCTTCCTATTTCAATTTCTTTCGGAATATCTACTTCATACTCAGTATGGATCTTCCTTGTACAATCATCACAAAAAAGGGCTTCTTCCGTTTTGGTTTTTCCACAAAGGGGACAGGATTGAGACATAGTTTTTTCTAAATTCTTATTGAACCTTTACTTACTTAAGTTTCGCATGTAAATTTATAATGTATGCAACTAAAACGGAGACCTTTAGATATTTTCCGGGAACCCATAGTGCGAGATGAGCGTTAAAAGAGCAGCTGTCCAAAGCGAAGCAAGTTCACTGAAGTTAGACTATTTGAGTCGCAGGCTCCTCGATTTTCAATTCTCGCTATGGCATAATCCAAGCAAGCTTGTCTTCTGCTCATTTAGCTTAACGAAATAGTTTTACTCTTTTAGCGGACGAGAACTATTATGGGTCATAAAATATTGTCAGTCGGAGATTTTAGTTGCAATCATACGACTTACGAAACTTGAATTACTTATCTACAAATTTACAAGATTTTATTTTGATACAGCCATAATTCATATAGTAATTGGCTATTATACTTTTTATTTTTCTACCTTCATATGAGATTATTTTGGCGAGAAGAGACAAATATTGTAAATTTGAGTACGGATTTCCAATATGGAAGTGGATTGTAAATCGGCTAATCAACAAATCAGTAAATCATCAAATGAGTTATATAAAAAAACGAATCCAATCTTTTGCATATGCCTTCAGGGGTCTGTATTTTTTATTCAAAGAGACACCTAATGCGCTGATACATTTAATAGTGGCAATTATTGCGATTTCGTCAGGATTCATATACAAGATATCTTACAACGAATGGCTTGCCATTATCATTGTTATCGGCGCTGTGTTTTCCATGGAAGCCATAAATACGGCCCTGGAAAGATTATCTGATTATACTTGTAACAAAGAGATTCATCCCGCTATCAAAAAAGTGAAAGACCTTTCAGCCGCAGCAGTTTTGATCGCCGCTGTGGCTGCATTGGCAGTTGGGACCACCATCTTTCTACCCAAAATTTTCTGATATTGTATGGCTGAATCTTCTGCTTTTCCTGTAGGTTTTTCCACTGATACTATCCGCGTTCAACTCCTGAAAGTTGACAGGGAGAGGAAATTGCTGATATGCATGACCATGGAGAATCCGGGCACGGCACTGATTGCCAGATATGGGATTTCACCGGAGAACCGCGTTTTTGACAGTTCAGTAGAAAGATTTCAGGAGGGAGCCAACCTGAACCTGATAGATTCTGTTATTGACGGCAATGGTTTTCTTATCCCTAACTATATCATCCTAGAACCTGATTATCTGATTGATGCTTCCGCAATCGCGGAATGTTTTCAGGATTATTCAATCTCCCCGCTCCACTATTTCCGCAACAAATTTGAGGAAAAAGAAAATCGTTCCTATCTGCTACTGGGAAATTTAGCAAACTTCTTCCTCGATGAACTGGTGTTTGCAGAAAATCCTGAGACAGTTTCCTTCAGGGATGTATTCCTTCGGTCGTTTAAACAATCGCCTTTCGAATACGCCAGTTGTGAAGATATCCGCAGCGAGAGCGATTTCCGGGTATTCATGGAAAAAGCAAGAAGTCAGTTTGAAAATATTAAACGGGTAATTCGCACGGATTTTCCGGAAAGAGGTATCGATCTGCACCACTGTACGCTGGAGCCTTCGTTTTTTTGCGAACGGTTCGGGTTCCAGGGACGACTCGACCTGTTACAACCTTACTCCGACGAAACAGATGCCCGGATCGTAGAACTGAAATCAGGCAGAATTCCATTCCCTTATTCCGACAACGAGAAGATCTCGCTCAATCATGAAGTACAGACTGCCGTGTACCGTCTGATGATAGAGACCGTTTTCGGAAAAAAGGCACAGGGAGTAGATGCCTCTATTCTCTATTCGGCTGGAAGCCGACCCGGAGAAAATCTCCGCACTGCTGCGGTTGACGGGGAGTTGGAGAAATCAATCCTGAATATCCGTAACCTGATCGTAGCCAACGAACAGATTCTGATCCGGGGAGAAAACAAAGATGCAGAGGCGTTGTTC
>JARKQF010000075.1 GCA_029973975.1 Paludibacter sp. | reverse complement strand
ACCATCAGAGCCTACCCGAAGAATCAGCTGATCATCAGACAGGGAGAAGTATGCGATGCCTTGTACATCCTGACGGTAGGTTCCGTTAAAACTGAAATCATCACTGAAAACGGCAATTTAGTCAGCATAGAAACCATCGGAGCTCCCAGGCCCTTGGTTTCAGAATTCTTATTTTCGGATAACAATCAGTTTCCGGTAAACGTAACGGCGCTCGAAGAAGTCGAAATTATCAAAATACCCAAGTCGGAGATTATGCGGCTGATGATGAGCAATCCTCATTTCATGCAGAATTACCTGACCCACAATGCCAACAGGACACAGTTTTTAACGAACCGGCTGCAATTATTGTCCATCAAGACCATCAAAGGAAAACTGGCTCATTACCTGTTGGAACAGGCACAAGGCTCTTTGAAACCTTTTGTAATCAATAAAAGTCAGAGCGAACTGGCCGAATTTTTTGCCGTAGCCCGGCCTTCATTTGCCCGGAGTTTATCGGAAATGATACACGACGGTATTATCCGTGTAACACGTCGTGAATACCAGATTCTGAATTTTGATAAATTAAAAGAATTGCTCGTTTAAACAGAAGAAATAACTATGCTACCATTGATCATTCATGATTTTACGCTGCCTTTGCATCATCCGGTACTCAAGTTTCTGGTGATATTGATCATCATACTTTTTGCGCCCATTTTGCTGAATAAGGTAAAAATACCTCATATTCTGGGATTAATTATTGCCGGTGTTATAATAGGACCGTATGGTATCAATTTATTGGAAAGGGACAGCAGTATCATTCTTTCTGGTACGGCAGGATTACTGTATATCATGTTCTTAGCAGGGATGGAAATTGATTTGGGTGATTTAAAAAAAAACAGTTTCAGAAGTATCTTTTTCGGACTATTGACCTTTATCATACCCATGGCATTGGGAATTATCAGTGGATACTATTTGTTGCATTTCTCCATGCCGACATCCATCATCATCGGAACCATGTTTGCTTCTCATACCCTGATTTCATATCCCATTGTAAATAAACTGGATGTTGTCAGAAACAGAGCGGTGGTTATTACTGTAGGAGGAACCATTGTCACGGTTACCCTGGCATTACTTGTTTTCGCGGTTATCATAGGCATGTCTACCGGTGGTGTTGACAATGTTTTCTGGACCAGATTATCAATTTCCCTGATCATTTTTTCGGCTATCGTATTGATTTTGTTTCCCATCATCGGTCGTTGGTTCTTCAAACAGTATTCCGATAGTGTATCACAGTATATTTTTGTACTTGTACTTGTATTTCTGGGAGCTGTACTGGCTGAAGCTGCCGGAATTGAAGGTATTATCGGGGCTTTCCTTGCCGGATTATCATTAAACAGGCTGGTGCCTGTTACGTCCCCATTGATGAACCGGATTTCTTTCGTAGGAAACGCTATTTTTATCCCGTTTTTTCTGATAAGCGTTGGTATGCTGGTTGATTACAAGGCTTTTTTCAGTGACTGGAACTCCCTGTATGTCGCTGGAATTCTGACTGTTGTAGCTATGATTTCAAAATTTATTCCTGCCTGGGTCACTCAGAAATCATTCCGTTTTACGGCCGACGAGCGAAACATGATATTTGGGTTAAGTAATGCACAAGCTGCAGCTACTCTGGCGGTAGTATTGGTAGGATACAACGTGATTCTGGGTTACACGCCAGCCGGAGAGCCTATTCGTTTGCTTAACGACAGTATTTTAAACGGAACCATCATCATGATTCTGGTTACCTGCACCATTGCTTCATTGGTAACTCAAAAAGCTGCTGTGAATATTTCGCTGGCTGAAAACACCCATATTGAAACAGATGAAACAGATAATGCCGAGAAAATATTGATTCCTTTACGCTATCCGGAAACAGTCGATGAACTTATCAATCTGAGTTCACTGCTGAAATCGAAACATAACCGGGAAGGTGTATATGGACTGAATATCATCAACAACGCATCAAAAGAAGAAAACAACCTGAAATTCGCGCACAAGCTATTGGATAAAGCCCTGATATCAGCATCGTCTGTTGATGTAAACATGCACAAATTACTCCGCTATGACGTGAATATTGTGAATGGCATTACCAGTGTAATTAAGGAACACAATATTTCTGATTTAATCTTGAGCATTACCGAGAAAAAAGGTATGTCGGACTCTTTCATAGGAAATCTGACTGAAGGAATTTTGACTAAAAGTAATGTAACTACTTTTGTTTACCGATCAACTCAACCGGTATCCACTATCAAACGTCACATTGTAATCATACCCAAAAATGCTGAATACGAAATAGGCTTCCCTTTCTGGTTGATCAAAGTATGGAATATCGCGAAAAATTCGGGTGCTGTCATGGAATTCTACGGACACGAGAAAACCCTTAACCTGATTAAAGAAGTTCACCAGAAACATCCTATTGAAGCTGATTTTAAGATATTTGAAGACTGGGATGATTTCCTGATTTTATCGAGGGAAATTAAATCGGATGACGACCTGATTGTTGTTTTAAGCAGAGACAAATCGCTATCCTATCACAGCAACATGGAAAAAATCCCGGCTTACCTGAAAAAATACTTCAATCCCAATAGTTTCATTCTTATCTATCCGATGCAAGCGGGTGTTATTGACTTCGACAATGAGAATTACATTAACCCGTCCTTGCTGGAACCCATCGAAAAATTAGATGAAATAGGAAAAACGATTGCCCGGTTATTCCGGAAGAAATAAATTTAAGGTATGATTCTTCGTTTGGCTCATAATGTAAGTAAAATCTACAGAGAGACAACCTTATTTCCAACCTTATTTTCTTAGATTAAAAACTTTGCCAATTCCGGAAGTTTGATTTTACCCTCATAGATGGCTTTGCCGGTGATAACAGCCGGCACCTTGTTTTCTATCAGCATTTCGATATCACGGATAGAACTGACCCCGCCACTGGCTATGAGGTACATGGCTGGCTCCTGTTCCAGCATCTTTTTATACAAGTCGGTTGCCGGTCCCGAAAGCATACCATCCTTGCTAATGTCGGTACATATTACCTTGGAAATGCCTTTTCCCATGTAGTTTTGAATGAATGGCATCAGTTCCAGATCTGTTGTTTCAATCCAACCCCCAACCGCAATTTTTTCGTCTTTAACGTCTGCACCTAAAATAATTTTTTCTCCTCCGAATTTCTCAATCCAGGATGCGAAAACCTCCGGATTTCTCACGGCGATACTTCCACCGGTAACCATAGAAGCCCCGCATTCGAAAGCAATTCGCAAATCATCGTCCGATTTCAATCCACCACCAAAATCGATGATGAGATTGGTTTTGGTAGCAATGGTTTCCAGTACCTTATGATTCACGATATGGTGTGCTTTTGCGCCATCCAAATCGACCAGATGCAACCGGCGGATACCTGCGTCTGCGAACATCCTGGCTACTTCCAGGGGATTTTCATTATAGATGGTTTTCTGTTGATAATCACCTTGTGATAAACGCACGCACTTACCATCGATTAAATCGATAGCAGGAATTATTTCTATCATTCACTAATGTTTTCTAATTATGACTAATGTGGTTCAAAATACAATTATCTGTTGAATTTCACATAATTGGGAGGAGTCGGCACATAGTTTCCATCGTCCCACAACTGACTGGTAATCATCAAATCAGCGCTAAAGCGATTACAGGCAATAGGTATATTGTGTACACGGCACTGACGCAATAACATCTGGATATCGGCTTCGTGTGGCTGCGCATTCAGGTCATCGATCAGGAACACGCACAGATTTACTTTTTTCTGTACAACCAGTGCTGCAATTTCAGCATCCCCACCCATGGGTCCCGAATTTACACAGCTAATGTCCGCATCAATTCCTTTTTCTTCAAAAGCTTTCAGAATCAGGCTTCCGGTAGTTCCGGTACAAACCAGTTTATGTTTTGATAACATGGAGGCATTGTAAACTGCCCATTCAACCATATCTGCTTTGCGCTGATCGTGCGCTACTAACGCGATTGTAAGTTGTTTATTCATACGATTAAATTAGTTCATGTTCGTTTCATATCTTTATTTTAGTGCGGTACAAATTTACTGAAAAACGGAGAACTTTCAAACATTAGCTCAACAATCTTGTTTAATAAAAAAAGATAAGGCATGTGATTATGAAAAAAATTAAGAAAGGCGATAAAGTTGTAATCATGGGAGGCGGTTTTGCCGGGTTACAGCTGGCAAAGACCCTGCGCAAAGCAGATTTAAAGGTATTACTTGTAGACAAACAAAATCACCATCAGTTTCAACCTTTGTTTTATCAGGTCGCCAGCGGCAGGCTGGAACCCTCCAGTATTTCCTTCCCTTTCCGGAAGATTTTTCAAAAAAACAAGAATATTGATTTCAGGATGACCGATATACGCCGGATTATTCCTGAAGAAAACAAACTGGTTACCAGTTACGACCGGACAATTACCTATGATCACTTAGTGATTGCAACCGGCTGTAAAACAAACTTTTTCGGGAATGAAGAGATTAAAAACAATTCCTTTTCGATGAAGACAACGCAGGATTCGATTGATATCCGTAATAAAATACTGTTTAGCTTCGAAAAAGAAATTTTTGCCCGTCCCGAGGACAAACAGGCCTGGATGAACATCATCATTGTAGGCGCGGGGCCAACAGGAGTTGAATTATCGGGAGCATTTGCCGAATTAAAAAACGATGTCTTTCCAAAAGATTATCACAATGTGGATTTTTCAAAATTCAACATCATATTGGTTGAAGGGAGTAAAAACACGCTGAACAACATGGGTGAATCATCCCGAACAGCATCCCGCGAATATTTAGAGAAACTGGGAGTTATCGTGAAGACAGAAACCATACTCAAAAGTTTTGATGGTAAGGTGGCAATTCTGAGCAACGGAGAGGAAATTCCTTCGAAGAATGTTATCTGGGCTGCCGGTGTGACCGGGAATGTGATAGAAGGACTTGATCAGGCACAACTTGTACACAACCGCTATGTGGTTGACCGTTTGAACAAACTTGAGAACTACGATAACATTTATGCGATCGGGGATGTTGCCTATATGGAGACCCCACTCTATCCGAAAGCTCATCCTCAGGTGGCCAACGTAGCTATCAACCAGGCAAAAAACCTCGGTAAAAACATACTTTCCATGCTGAAGGATGAAAACGCGACACTTAATCCGTACGAATACAAGGATTTGGGGATGATGGCCACTATTGGCAAACACAAGGCGGTGGTTGAGCTGCCATTCCTTCGCTTTAAAGGTCCGTTGGCCTGGTATGTCTGGATGTTCTTACATCTTATGCTGATACTGAGCGTCAGAAATAAATTAGTGATATTCTTCAACTGGGCATGGAGTTATTTCACAAAAGATACTTCACTGAGATTAATCACCTATATTGATTACGAAAAAGATAAGGTAGTAGACAAATAACAGCCGTGAAAGCGTGAAATATGAGATATTTTTTTATCTTTGTGAGCAAAATTTCAAGCATCTGTTTCACATGAAAATACCTGTCTATATTCACATACTGCTTTTTAGTCTTATATTAAACCTGCAGGGTTTTGCCCAACACAAAAAACGCGAAATGCGTGCAGTATGGATTGCAACCGTCGAAAATATCGACTGGCCATCGAAAAGAACTAATACAAAGGAACAAAAGGCAGATTTAATCAAGATGCTCGACGGGCTTGCTCAAAACAACATCAATACCCTTGTTTTTCAGGCCAGACCCACTGCAGATGCCTTATACCTCTCCCCGCTCGAACCCTGGTCGAAATACCTGACCGGTCAGCAGGGAAAAAGACCGGAGCCCTATTTCGATCCGATGCAATTTATTACGGAGGAGGCACATAAAAGATGTATGGAAGTGCACATCTGGCTGAATCCGTATCGCGTATTGAACGGAGATAAATTGAGTTCTTTGAGTAAAGATCACGTCTACCAGCAAAACAAACAAATGGTTGTTGAATACGGCGGAAAATACTATTTCGATCCGGGACTGGATGAAACGCGGGAGTTTCTCAATAAAGTGGTGAAAGATATTGTGGAACGTTATGATATCGATGCCATTCACATGGATGATTATTTCTATCCCTATCCCCTTGCAGGTAAAGAGTTTCCCGATGAAACTACTTTCCGTAAATATCCCAGGTCGTTTAGCAACAAAGCCGACTGGAGACGTAACAATGTGGATATGGTGATAGCCGAATTGCAGCATACCATCAAGAGCACGAAACCCTGGGTGGACTTTGGTATTTCGCCTTTCGGCGTATGGAGAAACGACAACGTGGATCCAAGAGGCTCAGCCACCCGTGCCGGCGTGCAGAACTACGACGATTTATATGCCGATATCCTGAAATGGTTACAGGAAGGAACCATCGATTATGTTGTGCCTCAATTGTACTGGGAAATCGGTAAAAAGGTAGCGGATTATCAGGTGTTAATCGACTGGTGGGTGAAAAACTCCTACAACAAAAACCTGTACATCGGACTTTACGCTTCTGCTCTGGGCGGACTGAAGAAAGAACCGGAATGGAATACCCCGAACGAAATTGCCCGTCAGTTACGGCTGAATTTAAAATACCCGGAAGTAGGCGGCGCCATGTTTTTCAGCGCCAAACCTTTTCTGAAAAATCTGCAAGGTTTAAATGACAGTCTGCAAACTAATTTCTACAAATACAAGGCTATTTGTCCCGAAAATAAAAACGTGATGGGCATGCTGGCACAACAACCACAAAACGTGAGAATACTCAAAGATCACAAACAAGCCATTCTGATGTGGGACCCTGTACATGAAACAGAAGGATCGAAAATAGCCTATTACGTGGTGTATACGTTTAAAGGAAAGAAAGTCGGCGACATGGAAGATCCGGCCAATATCCTTACTTTTACCACGGATGCTTATTTGGATCTGATGAAATTAAATCCCGATTTGAAAGGCTATTATACTTTCGTGGTGACCGCCATCAACCGGTACAAAAAAGAAAGCGTTCCGGTTTATGGAGTGACACGGAAGATTTAAA
>JARKQF010000042.1 GCA_029973975.1 Paludibacter sp. | reverse complement strand
GATATTATCGTAATTTTTTTTCTGCATGGAATAGCCTGCCAGACCGTTAAAGGAATGTTTTCCGAATGTCTTGTCGTAGTTCAGGGTAGCTTCCAGCAACCAGTCGGTGTTGAAGTCGCGGTCGTTGCTGGCGCGGGCATGCAGGTCGTAGCTTCCGGGAAAACCGTTTGACTGTCCTATTTCTCCGGCAGGACGATAGTAACGGTAAATTTGATCTGAAATTTGTAAGCCCGCGTTCACTTTGGCAAACAGACCGTCAAACAATTTATAGCGGGCATCAGTGTTGATGCTGTATCTGGTCCTTGTGTAATACTGTTCAATCAGGTCTTTCAATGCAACCGGATTCTCTCCGGCAAAAGTCTGATATGCAAAGTTGCGATAAGTCCAGCCGGTAGCATAACTACCATCTTCTTCATAGACCGGATATTGAGGGGGCATTCCGAGTGCGTTCAGAATAAGACCATCGGCAAAAGCCAATCCGTCGGTTCTGACAGTTCGTTCTGTTACATAGAACATGTTTGAATTCACACCTACCGATAAACGATCAGAGACATCAATGTCCATATTCAAACGGGAAGTTATCCTGTTGTGGTTGGAAGGGGCAACAATACCATCCTGATCCAGGTATCCCAGACTGAACATATACTTATGACCTTCTTTTCCTCCGGAGATACTTACGCCTGTACGGTGCATAGGTGCTTTGCTGAACAAAGCATCCTGCCAGTCGGTATTATATTTCGTAGAAAGAAAATCAGGCGCAAGTAACATCAGATTGGATGCGCCGTTGGCAGTTCTTGTGGCATTGTCGTCTTCACGGCTGCGGGTCCATCTTTCTTCGTCGCTACCATAAATATTGTTGATGCGCAAAAAATCGAAATAGGTATTGTTATAACCATCGAGGTGTAATTCCCGCAGTTCATCGGCATTCATCATATCGATTTTTCTTGATAATTCCTGCATGGAGAACTGGTAGTCGAGTTCAACCCTGGTTTTATCTTTTGCTCCCCTTTTGGTTGTGATAATTACAACACCTCCGGCAGCACGCGATCCGTAAATGGCAGCAGAGGCTGCATCTTTCAATACCTCGATGGATGCTACATCAGCGGGATTTATATATACGTCCTTTGAAGCGGGAAATCCATCAACTACATACAAAGGCTCTACACTCGTGTGAACGGAATTGACACCACGAATACGGATGCTGGTTCCTGCACCCGGAGCTCCGGATGTTTGTTTAATTTGTACCCCGGGAGTATGTCCGATCAATGATTGTTCAAGATTCGCGGTGGATTTATTTAATTCGTCGGTTTTAATGCTGGCAACAGAACCGGTTAAGTCGCTTTTACGCACAGCTCCATAACCTATTACAACCAACTCGTCGAGCAGTTTTACATCTTCTTTTAACTGTACAACCAGATTTTGCTGATTGCCTACAACCACTTCAGAAGAAGCAAAGCCGATAAAACTGACCTGCAAGGTCGACTGATCTGTAACCTCTAACGTGAATTTACCATCCATGTCGGTAATGGTTCCGTTTTTTGTGGATAAATCAACAACAGTTGCTCCGATAACCGGTTCGCGATAATTGTCAGTTACCACGCCGGTTACTTTTTTAGTTTTAATTTTTGGAGCAGCTTTTGCACGGGTTACGACAATATTCTTGTCTTTAATCTCGTAAGATACGTTTTGATCTCTCAGGATCTGTTTAACGACTTCATCTACCGGCCTTTGATTTGCATTCACAGAAATTAACTTTCTGGTGTCCAAATCTCCAACTTCGAAGACAAACGAGTAACCGCTGTTTTGTTTTAATTGCTCAATGGCTTCTTTTACTGTTATGTTTCTGACATTCAATGTTATAGATTGAGAGAATGTTGAAAATGAGAGACAATGAAGAGCCAAGATCATTAAAATGACCTTCAATTTTTCTTTCATAAATGATTGATTTAAAAAATTAAATTTGAGTAAATCCACCCTTTTTACAGGGTGTGTAAATTAAAAAAATATGTAAGGGTGTTTTGATAGCATACAATAATACGCCGGTTGCGCAATCCTTGTATTATAGCATTACTATCGGGTAGAATTTTCTAATGTTGATGTATTGTTAATTGCATGGTATTTATATCTTTAGTTTTATTTCTTCTTTAGTGTAATTTCTTTTCCATTTATTTCATAACTTAACTTCTCAGTTGATGCAAGTACTTCCAGCACTTCCTGTATGGTTTGTTCTGTCCTGGTGAAATTGCCATAAAATCTGAACGTTTTTAACGATTCGTCCGCAATTCTGATTTTTACGTTGTAAGATCTTTCTAACTCACGGGCAATGTCAGGCAGTTTTTCTTCGTCGAAAAACAAATAACCATTTGTCCACTCCAGTGCATTTGAAGCATTTGTTGGTATCGTTCTGACAACCGTTGTTTTCCGGTCGTATACGATTTGTTCATTTGGCTTCAGATAGGATTCCGGTTGTGACGCTGATTTGCAATTTACTTTAACACTTCCTTCTAACAGTGTTACCCGGGCTTCTTCTTCTTCCAGATAATTGCGCAAATTGAATTTTGTGCCGAGTACACGTATTTTAAGGTCATTACTAATCACATAAAAAGGTTTTTTCTCCTGATGTGCCACTTCGAAATATCCTTCACCTTTGAGATTGACAGTGCGATCTTCGACTCCGAAATTCTGCGCATAAGACAGGGTGGAACCTGCATTCAGCCAGACCATGGTGCCGTCGGGAAGATACATTTTTGAACGGGAACCAAGAGGCGCTTCTATGACTACATTTTCAGCAATTAAGCCCTTGATACGTCCTGTACCCAGCCAATATCCGCTACCGGCGAAAATGAGTAATATGGCAGCAGCTGCGGCAATGCGCTGAAAAGTAAGAGATAGGCGTCTTTCTGCGAAAATTCGTTTTTGGAGTGTTGCCGTTTTGCGGGTAAGGAAAAGCTGGAATGCTTTATTTTTGTCAAACCGGACTTCATCGTTTGTCGCGATAGCAGAAAACCAGATTTGTTTTTGTTGCTGAAAATATTTTTTATTATCGGATGATGCATTCAACCAATCACGTAAATAGCCGGTTTCCTCCGCACTGAGTTCATTAGAACAATGTCCGGCAATTAATTCGTCGATATCAATATTTTTATCAATGTTTTTCATCGTAATTTTCTCTACTTATATGACAGTTTAATATTTGATTAGGGTAGTGAGGATTGGAAAAAAATAAAAAGAAATTTGATTCAGATATTGTTGCTTTTATAGAATATTGGATAAATATAAAAGTAATGACCAGGTTATCAGGTATTTTTTCAGATCGGAATTGAGTTTTGATAAAGCATTTTTCATGTGATATTTTACAGTATTAACCGAAATATTTAATTTTTCTGATATTTCGTGGTATTTCAGATTTTCGAAACGACTCATCTCGAAAACTGTGCGGCATTCGTCAGGTAACTGTTCGATGCTTCTGGATATTTTTGATTCGAGTTCTTTTTCGAGTAAGGTGTCGAGCGGATGATTTTTTGCAATGGCAAGAATCCCTTCCGATTCCAGTAAATCATCGGTTGGCTGAAGTTTTGTTTCTTTTGAGACGTAGTTGAGTTGTAGGTAGTTGATACAGCGATTGCGTACGGCACGAACAAGATATGCCCTGAGTGAGGATTGAATTTCAATTGTCAGTCTTTTCTCCCAGAGATTAAAGATTGTGTCGCCAACAATTGTTTCGGCCAGAAAATCATCTTTCAGGTATTCGCGGGCAATACGGCACAGCACTTCGTAATGGGTGTCGTACAGGAAGCGGTAAGCTTTGTCCTCGCCACGCTTTAACTGGCGTATTAACTCTTTTTCTGATGCTGTCATCGTGTTGGAATCTTTCAGTTTTCTCTAAATTTGTATACCTGAAATGAATGAAAAATTAGATGTCAAAGATATTATTTCTTTTTGTTTGCTCCAATATATTTTAAATAAATAGATATTAATAAATTGTTATACAGTGCATAAGGATTGTAAGGCGTAGCAACTTACCATGTGTCCTGATGATGTATAAGTATTTATTAAAAAATAACAAAGCAGGATAAATTATGTTTTACGGCGTAAAACTCTTTCCTAAATTTTTTATTCTCAGGTGTTTTGTAAATAAAAGAATTGTCTTATCTTTGCAGTCCGTTTATTATCCCAGTGTAATAGTTCGTGATTATCTGTGTGAATATCCTGAATCTGTGCCGATTAGCCTCATTCAGATTCAGCGGGAAAACCAGTGTAAAAACGACAGTTATTAATTAAAAAACATTTTTATAAAGTGGATACGTTAAGTTATAAAACCATTTCTGCCAATAAAGCAACAGCGCAGAAAGAATGGGTAGTAGTGGATGCTACCGAAATGGTGTTGGGACGTATGGGCTCGAAAGTTGCCAAACTTTTGCGTGGTAAATACAAACCCAGTTTCACCCCTCACGTTGATTGCGGAGATAATGTAATTATTATCAATGCTGAAAAAGTTGTGTTAACAGGTAATAAATGGACCGACCGAATTTATCTTCGTCACACCGGTCATCCCGGCGGACAACGTGAAATGACTCCGGCCAAGATGATGGCAAAAGATCCTGAAAGACTGATTAAGAAAGTTGTGAAAGGTATGTTGCCGAAAAACAGACTCGGAGCTCAGATTTTGAGCAACCTGTATGTATATGCCGGTCCGGAACATGACAAACAAGCTCAACAACCCAAAACAATCGATTTAAACGCACTTAAATAATCAGTATGGAAGTAGTAAATGCCTTAGGAAGAAGAAAAGCTGCAATTGCACGTGTTTTCGTAAGCGAAGGAAATGGTCAGATTACCATCAACAAACGTGATTTGAACGCCTATTTTCCATCACCGATATTGCAGTATGTAGTGAAACAGCCTCTGAATAAATTAGGAGTTGCTGAAAAATATGATATCAAAGTAAACCTCGACGGCGGTGGTTTTAAAGGTCAGGCAGAAGCATTGCGTTTAGCAATTGCCCGTGCTTTGGTTAAAATCAATCCGGAAGATAAACCAGCTTTGAAATCAGAAGGCTTCATGACCCGTGATCCACGCGAAGTGGAACGTAAGAAATCAGGTCAGCCAAAAGCCCGTAAGAGATTCCAGTTCTCAAAACGATAATATTATTTACGATTTATCTATTTACGATTTACTATTTGTCGAAACGCTGAGATTTCTGCATAGCTCCAAATAGTAAATAGTAAATGAAAAAATAGTGAATGAATTTGGTTTAGTATCTAAATTCCCGGGACTCATAGACACTGGATGGCTACCCGGAAATTGATTTTCACAGAAAGTAAACAAATTAAAACAAAACAAATGTCAAGAACAAATTTTGATCAGTTATTAGAAGCAGGTTGCCACTTCGGTCACTTGAAACGCAAATGGAACCCCGCTATGGCTCCTTATATCTTTATGGAGCGTAACGACATCCACATCATCGATTTGCATAAAACGGTGGTAAAAATCGATGAGGCAGCTGCTGCACTCAAATCAATCGCTAAATCGGGTCGCAAGGTTTTATTCGTTGCTACCAAAAAACAGGCTAAAGACGTGGTTGCCGAAAGGGCAAAAGCGGTTGGTATGCCTTATATCACAGAACGTTGGGCCGGTGGTATGTTGACCAACTTCCCAACTATCCGTAAAGCGGTTAAAAAAATGACTACCATCGATAAAATGACTACTGATGGTACTTTCGATAATATTTCAAAACGCGAAAAACTCCAGATTTCCCGCCAGCGTGAGAAACTGGAAAAGAACCTTGGTTCTATCGCCGACCTGACCCGTCTTCCTTCGGCTATCTTCGTGGTAGACGTGATGAAAGAACAAATCGCGGTGAAAGAAGCACAACGCCTGGGTATTCCTGTGTTTGGTATTGTGGATACGAACTCAAATCCTAACGGAATTGATTTTATTATTCCTGCTAACGACGATGCTACCAAATCGGTAGATGTTATCCTGACTGCTTTGGTTGAAGCGATTCAGGAAGGCCTGGAAGAACGTAAGGTTGAAAAAGTAGATGCCGAAGCAGCTGAAGCTCCGGTAGTGAAGGAAAGAAAACACCGCGTTTCAAAACGTCCGAGAACACAAAAAGAGGATGATGAAGCATTGAATGCTAACATCCTGACTAAGTTTGTGAAGGAAGAAGAATAAAAATATTTACGATTTGACAATTTGCGATTTACGATTTGGTGCTAAGCAAAAATCTATGCTCCACTATTAATGTAAATTGTAGATGAATAAATAGTAAATCAACTAGTTGTTAATAAAAAAATAAATATAAGAAATTATGGCTGTAACAATGGCAGATATTTCGAAATTGCGTACCATGACCGGCGCCGGTATGATGGACTGTAAGAATGCTTTGACAGAAGCAGATAACGATTTCGAAAAAGCAATTGAAATTATACGTAAAAAAGGACAGGCTGTGGCTGCTAAACGTAGTGACCGTGAAGCTTCTGAAGGTTGTGTGCTGGCCGCTGCAAAAGATGGATTTGCTGCTATCATCGCGTTGAAATGTGAAACTGACTTCGTAGCTAAAAATGCAGATTTCGTTGCATTAACCCAGTCGATTCTGGATGTTGCCATGGCTGCTAAGCCGGCTTCAACGGCTGAAGTGGCTGCGTTGACTATTGATGGTCGTACAATTGCCGATTTGGTTACTGAACGTTCTGGTGTTACCGGTGAAAAAATGGAACTGGATTACTACGAGTTTGTTCAGGGTGGTAGCGCGATCTCTTACATTCACCCTGGAAATAAACTGGCTACTATCGTTGCTTTCGAAGAAAAAGATGTGGATTATCAGGTTGCCCGCGATATCGCAATGCAGGCTGCTGCTATGAATCCAGTTTCTCTCGATCGTACATCTGTGCCTGAAAAGGTTATCCAACAGGAACTGGAAATAGGTAGAGACAAAGCCCGTCAGGAAGGTAAACCGGAAGCAATGCTCGATAAAATTGCCGAAGGTCGTTTGAATAAATTCTTCCAGGAATCTACTTTGCTGGAACAGGCCTTCATCAAAGATTCAAAAATTACGGTTTCTGCATACCTGAAAGCTAATAAGGCTACTGCTGTTGCTTTCAAACGTGTAACGCTGAATCAGGAATAATTAATAGTGGATGGTGTTATAGAGGTTAATTATTGAACCACTGTTGCAACAACTACTATCTGTCAAAAAACAAAATAAGACCTCCCGAATTAAAAACGGGAGGTTTTTTATCTTTTAATATTTTTACCCGGCGTGAGTAGTAACCCACGTGTTAAATTAAATGTTTTATCCTCTGGATATAAAAAAGTATGGGAAATATAGTAGCAATTGTTGGTCGTCCCAACGTAGGGAAATCAACGCTTTTCAACAGACTGACCAAAAGCCGCCGTGCTATCGTGAACGACCAGGCCGGCACAACACGCGACCGCCAGTATGGCAAAAGTGAATGGAACGGACGTGAGTTCTCCGTAATTGATACCGGAGGCTGGGTGGTAAACTCAGATGATATCTTTGAAGAAGAAATCAAAAAACACGTGGTACTGGCTGTTGAAGAAGCTGATGTGGTTTTGTTTGTGGTAGATGTTCAGAATGGAGTTACCGATTTCGATAATGAAGTGGCTTCTATATTAAGGAGAACAAAGAAACCGGTGATTGTGGTAACGAATAAAGCCGATACTTTCGATTGGCAGTTTAATGCCGCTGAGTTTTACTCTCTTGGGTTGGGTGATCCGTTTTTAGTTTCTGCTATTAACGGATTAGGTACCGGTGAACTGCTCGACCATTTAACCGAACTGTTGGGACCAGCTGTTGAACCTGAAGATATTGATGTTGAATTGCCCCGATTTGCCGTGGTTGGTCGTCCGAATGCCGGTAAATCTTCAATTGTTAATGCCTTTGTCGGTGAAGACAGAACCATTGTGACCGATATCCCCGGTACTACCCGGGACTCTATCTATACCCGTTTCAATAAATTCGGACATGACTTTTACCTTGTTGATACTGCCGGTATCCGCAAGAAAGCCAAGGTGCATGAAGATCTCGAATACTATTCAGTGGTTCGCTCCATTCGTGCCATTGAAAACTCGGATGTTTGTATCCTGATGGTGGATGCTACCCGTGGAATCGAAAGTCAGGATATGAATATCTTCTCATTGATTCAGAAAAACAGAAAAGGACTGGTGGTTGCTGTAAATAAATGGGATTTGATTCCGAATAAGGAAAGTAATGATACCAAAAAGTTTGAAGATACAATTCGGGAACGTTTTGCTCCTTTTGTTGATTTCCCGATTGTTTTTACTTCGGCAGTGACCAAGCAACGTATCCTGAAAGTTGTTGATCTGGCTGTTGAGGTATTCCAAAATAAAAAGAAGAAAGTTCCGACAGCTAAGCTGAATGAGTACCTGCTTCCCCTGATAGAAAACTATCCGCCACCGGCATTGAAGGGGAAATATATCAAAATTAAATACATCACTCAATTACCGGATACACAGGTGCCGACATTTATTTTCTTCGCGAATCTTCCTCAGTATGTGAAAGATCCGTATAAACGTTTTCTGGAGAATAAAATCCGGGCTAAGTGGGGCTTTACGGGTACGCCGATTCAGATTTTCATCAGGCAGAAATAATCTCGCCGCTACCGATACAAATTTTTTGATCGATATCGTATACCACACCGAACTGTCCGGGTGCTATGCCCTGCAACTTTTCTGAGGATATAATCCGGTATCCTTCAGGTGTTTTGATTATATTGCCGCGGGTGAATTCGGGTGTATGCCGTATTTTAAATGTGATTTCAACGTTTTCGGCTTTATCCTGCCAGGGATTTTCGGTGATGAAGTGAAAATCTTTCATTGAAAAAGCATTTCCATAGGCAGCTTCCACGTCGTATCCCTTTGATGCCCAGACAATGTTGGCATCAATGTCTTTACGGATAACATACCAGGGTCCGCCCGACAAGCCAAGCCCTTTTCGTTGTCCAACCGTATGAAACCAATAGCCTTTGTGTTTGCCGAGTATTTTACCCGTTTCTAATTCAACTATCGGACCTTCTTTTTCGCCCAGATAACGGCGGATAAAGTCATTATAATTTACCTTGCCCAGGAAACAAATACCCTGACTGTCGTTGCGTTTGGCACTGGGCAAATTCGCAATTTCTGCTATTTTGCGTACTTCGCTTTTCATCAGGTGCCCAATGGGGAACATCAGCTTTGATACCTGTAGATGATTTATCTGTGCTAAGAAATCGGTTTGATCTTTCACCGGGTCTTTGGCTGTGCCAAGATATGTTTTTCCATCCTTTTCAATGGTCGTAGCGTAGTGTCCTGTTGTAGTTTTGTCGAAATGTTGCCCCACTTTTTGTTCGAAAACCCCGAATTTGATTAGTTTGTTACACATCACATCCGGATTGGGTGTAAAACCTTTTCTGACTTTGTCAATTGTATAGGCAACCACATTGTCCCAGTAATCCTGATGCAAATCTACAATTTCTAATTTGCAGCCGTATTTATGTGCAATCAGCGAAGCCATTTCAATATCCTCTTCCGAACTGCAATGCAGCAGTTCATCATCATCCATCCCTATTTTGATGTAAAACAGGGTGGGGTCGTAGCCTGCTTCTTTAAGCAGATGTACTACCACCGAACTGTCAACACCACCCGAAATTAAACTTGCTATGTTCATGTGAAAAATATATAAATTTGATTTTTTGAAGGTGTTTTTACTCAATTCATTTGAGTCGTTCCTCCCAGCTTGTTTGAGTCGTCCCACTCAAGTTATCTGCATCGCACTGTTCGATTCATTCGAACCGCTCTATTCGAACCATTCGAATAACTCTATTCGACCAGATCAAATCGTTCTATTCGATTCAATCGAATTGCTCTCTTCAATTCATGAGAATTGGGCGTTAGCGTTACGTCCCTACTAACCACTAACCATTTACCACTAACCACTAAATATAATATTCCGCCAAATCAATCAGCCCTGCCTTCATCGCGTACTTTGTTGCCTCGTGCACATTATTCACTTCAATTTTACGGAAGATATTTTTCCGGTGAGTCATGATCGTGTGCATGCTCGCGTGACGCAAGACAGCAATCTCACGGGTTGATTTACCTAAAGCCATCTCTTTTAGAATTTCCTGCTCGGTTGCTGTAAGAATGTTTCGGGGTTGATTGGCTTGTTTCTGTTTCGAAGCCTCAAGCAACAGGTTGGTAATGAAACTGCTGATATAACGCTCTCCTTTCATTGCTTGTTTGAACGCGCTCATGAAATCTTCGGCGGGACTGTCTTTCAACAATACGCTGAATTTTCCCGAATTGAACAGCAAGGTGCGTACAGCATCTTCGCTCAGTTCATCTGATGCAACAATCCAATCGGTTTTCGGATATTTCTCCTGCAAGAAAATCAGTTCCTGTATCCGTTCGAAATCGAATAATGCGTAATCTAAAATAACAAGAGCATCCGGAAATTGTCCGCAAAGCGAAATCAATTCCTTTTTTGTTTGGGTTTCTTCAACTTGTGAGTTAATACCGCTTTTATTAATCAGGTATATCCAACCCGCACGGGTCAGATCCTGATTATCCGCTATGATAATTCTTCGCATGCCATGTCATTTTTGAAATCGCTGCAAAGTTACGGAAATTTTTGGAATGGTGAGTTGTCGCTTTTATCTTCCCCAAATCCCGGATTCAATTTCAACCAACTTTCGCTGGATGTTTTTAATTTCTTCTGTAATCTGGTTGATCGTAAGTTCTCCTGTGTTGCTGTACAGTTTTTTCATCAGACTGTTATCTCCAATCATATAGGCCGCGTACATCTTTTTGGAGAAGTATTCGTGGTAGCTGATGCGTTGGGCAATGTTGCTTTCCTGAAATACAGGCTGAGCCGAAAAATATGATTTCAGATCGTCGTACAGGAACCAGCAAACAACGGCATCCCTGAGTGTAGTTTTAAGTTGCTGGGTATCTGCGCCTCCGGCATTTTCATCCTCAAAATCCGGAAATGCTGGCGCAAGTGCATCTTCCATAGTCATCAAGGGCGCAATGCCAATGATTTTACTGCTCATCTGAGAAAGGTGTTTGTCGAAATAATATACCTGCTGAATCAGGAATTTATTGATACGTTTTGAGAAACGGTCGTAAATACGGTTGCTGATAGTTATTGTGTTTTTTACCGAATCCCGTTCGAAAAGCGGATCGATGTATTGCGCACCGGCAACATTGGTTTCGATGAAAAATACATCCGACAGTTTCGTTGCCGGTACCAAATTCTCCTGACCGAAATAAGGAGTTATCCCCGCCTCATTCGGGTAGTAAACCGGAGCTCCTTTTACCACGGCTTCCGAGAGTAGTCTGAACATGTTCTTGTAATTTGCATCCTGTCCGGTCGGGAAGGCGAGCTGTGCATTGATGTTATCCCGCAGGTCGATGATATTATACACCACATGTGCCCATACCACATCGTCGGCCCTATTGTCGAGGTGCGTTAATGTGTATCCCAGGTCATTGCTGAGTTCCCCGGATTGATTCATAACCCCGTTTGATTCAAAGAAATTCAGATTGGGTTGCTGAGCGGTTGTACTTAAACCGGCTAACAACATGCATGATGCGAGGATAAAAGTTGTTTTTTTCATTTCTTATTAATTAATGTCTACAGTCAACGGTCTACGGTCTACAGTCTGTGGTATTCTGACTGAAGACAGTGGACCGCAGACTGTTGACCTTTATAATATCTCAATCGCTACAGCCGATAAATTTCGCTGAACGCCATCCGGTCCCACCGCCATGATGCGTTGGATAACCAACGTTGTACCTGAAGGCAGGTTGTTGATGATGTCGATCTGCTCTTGCGAAAATTTCGGTCCGTTCGAGTTGTATGTTCTTCTGCCTATTCTGATGGCAAATGATTTCACGGTGAAATTGGCCTGTACCAATGCATCTTCCCCATAGCCGGCAGTTACTGTCGGATTACCGGCCACGAAGGTCGGACCGTGTACACTCCCGTCGAATACACTGCGGATGTTTCCGTTGTTGTCTTTGTATATTGCATAGGGCTTGGGGTCGGGCAACTGACGTACACGATAGGTATTGCTACCCATGTTGATTTGTCTTCCTCCTATGTTTCCGATTACCGAAACTTCAACACTATTGGCAGTAGGCTTGATAATATATTTTCCGCTGCCTTTAGGCGTTGCTGTGCCACCGTTAACATTGATACGCAGGTTATCAGTCGGAATTCCTGGCGCTGAAATGCTGATGTTGTTGTCGAAGCCCCGATACAGGATGTTCAGGTCATCGTTGGAAATGATAGCAGCCGGTTTACCCACGTTGTATTTGCTGGTAAAATTGAATCGTTGCAGTTGTCCCATGCTGTTTGGCAATTCGATATAACCTGAATAACTGTATTCGCCGGAGCGGTTTGGTGTTACTACGTAATTATTTCCGGCTAATTTATTCCCATTAATAAAAACATTAGGAGCTTTAGTTGTATCTACTGCTGCCAATAGGATTTTTGCCCGGTATTCCTGACCTTCCATCACATAATTCGATTCTGCCACTACGAAAGCATCAAACTTGTTTACCCTGGCGTCACCCTCATCAGTTCTTTCCTTTAAAAACTGAATCATCTTCGATTCACTGTTCCTGACGTCATTCTGATACTTGGTAAGAATGGTAATAACCGCTGATACAGGCATGTTTTCAAAAGTTGCTATTTCCCAACTTTTATTATTAATGTTCTCTGTGTTGAATATATTGCTGAATATTTCGTTTTTCCCCAGATTTTTATCCGCCAGTGAAATCATAAAGTCACGGTAATGTTCGATTTTTTCTTTCAATTCTTTTCCGTGACCTTCGCGGAGGGCATAATTTGCTGCAACGCTCAGATTTTCTCTTCTGTTGATTTTTCTGGCATATAGTGTATCAGCTTTATCTTTATCAGCCAGTTTCAGTAATTCAATTTTGAATTTGTGTATGTAATCAAATAGATAATCAGCTTCTTTTCGTACTTTATTAGCCTTATCTAACCATTCCCCGACTTTTTGCGGGTTTTGTGCATACATGGCATTGAATTCCCGGTACAGACGATCATTTTGTTCATTGATGGAGAGGGTAGAGGTGTGCAGACTATCGTCGACCAGCTTAAACCCGTTCAGGATTTCACTGGAGACGTTCAGCGCCAGCATGGCAATCAATACGAGGTACATCATGCCTATCATCTTTTGCCTCGGGGTTTCCGGACAGTTTTTGGTTCCACTCATAATTTCGTATTAAGCTGCTTTGATATTTTAACTCATTGAATTCAGCATGTTACCGTAAATGGCATTCAGTCTGGCAATGTTGTCAGCTAATTCGTTGGCGTTTGTTTTCAGTTTTTGTGTTGCGAGTGAGAAATCATCCGATATGTCTTTCATTTTGCTGATTTCTCCTGTTACCGATTTCATTTCTTCCGAAAGTTTCTTCGAAATTTCAGTTTGGTTATGGAAATGCACCGATTGTGCATGAATGTCTTTGAGCTGAATCTCATAAATAGAGTTCATACCGGCTAAGTTGCTGTTGATTCGTTCAACCTTGGTACGGTATTCCTGGGTGTTAACTTCAATCTTTTCAGTATCTTCACCAATCCGCTGATAAATCGTTTGCAGGTTTGATGTAGCTTCTATCAGGGCCTCCTGACTTTGTGCATACTTCGAAGTGTTTTCAGAGATATTACGGATGCTCTCGGCAAATCTTTCGGTTTCTAAAGAGAAAGAGGCAATTTCATTCAACTGACTGGCTGTTCTTGTCAGATTTTGAATACTTTGATTCAGTTTCTGTGCATCTTCATCACTTAATCCCTCAATGTTGGTAACACCCGGGAAAGCGTTTGGAGCAGGATAGTTTGTCGCCGGAGGATAGGCGCCCCTCTGGTTATAAGCCTGCTCTGCCGGAGCTCCTTCCGCTGATGGCGTAAATCCGTTATTAATCTGAAGGTCGATTTTGCCGTTTTCAAAATCAATAACCTTGTCCCATTCATAAGTTTTCAGAGGTCTTTCGAAAGCGCTCATGGCAAAAATAAGCGCTTCAGTCAACAGTCCTACTGTCAGCATAATATCGGCGCCTTCCCAATACATCAGTTTGAAAAGTACTCCAATAATTACGATTGAAGCACCGATACCATATCCGGCGTTAAAGAGTCTGTCTTTCGTCGTGATTTTAACCGACCCTAATTTTTTTATTCTGTCCATCATAATGATATACTATTTTGACGATTTTCAATATTAAAATTTAACTAACCACTAACCACTAACCACTGACCACTATTTAATGTCTCCCTTATATGATCTCACACACCTGAAACCTATGTATGGTTTACCTACGTTTTGATATTCATAAGTTCTGGCACCGCTTTGCAGGTAATAGGGAACATCTTTCCAGGAGCCGCCCTTCACTACTTTTCTTTTCATGTGAACAGGGTCGTCAGCCTTGGCATTGTATTCAAAATTCGGGTTGATATCAGCTGTCGCTATATTGGACGTTCCGAAATAGGCTGTTGAAGTCCACTCGGCTACATTACCCGCCATATCGTAAAGTCCGTTGGCATTGGGTACGACGTTGTATGATTTTACCGGTTTGGTGGTAACGGCAGCATCGCTCACATAATTTCCCCTGGCCTGTTTGAAATTGGCCAGGTAGCAGTTTTTACGTTCATCCACTAATTTATTGCCTTTCCAGGGATAGATAGCGTCTTTCTCACGCCCTTTTGCGGCAAATTCCCATTCAGCTTCAGTTGGTAAGCGGTAAGGTTCTGTCTTTATTTTATGATTTTCGTTGTACATTTTAGTACGCCAATGACAAAAGGCCTGTGCCTGTTCCCAGGTTACACCCACTACCGGATAATCAGAATAATTAGGGTCGCTGAAGTACATCTTCATCTTAGGGTCATTATAGGAAAAGCGAATGTCGCGCGTCCAGGTGAGTGTATCCGGGTAGATATTTACCATTTTGGTCGAATAAAAATCTTTTCTGCTTGTTAGTTTGCGGTTGATAGTCTTGCTTACCAAATGACCGTTTTCATCAAAATAAGTTGAATCGATGGTAACATAAGCCCCTTCAGGATAGGAATTGGTAACATAATTAAACTGATTGCGGGGTAGAGATACCTGATCGTAATGGAATACTTCGTAGCGGTAAACCATGCGGGCAGCGTTGAGCTGACGATGCCCCAGATCGTCGTTACCGGTATAATACAAAGAAGATAAAGCTTCCTGAACATCTTCGTTACGGTCGTTCCAGCGGATACGTTGCGACCAGCGGATGCGGACAGAGTCGCTTTCGCTGTTGGGGTCGTCGATCATGTATTCATTTCGGCCGATGTTAATCAGTTCACGATAAGCAATGGAGTCGCGCACCCACAATACAAACTGGCGGTATTGGTCATTGGTAATCTCAGCTTCATCCATGTAAAAAGATTCGACTGTTACCTGACGTGGCGCTTCGCGACCGGGAAACATCCCGTTTGGCATGTGAGCCCCCATCATAAAGGTTCCTTTTTTAATTAATTGCATGCCATATGGTTTGGTATCAGAAAAACCCATTTTGGCCGAATTGCGTGCACTTGTCAGTTCTCCTGCAGGTTTATTGCAGGAAAGTACCATCAATGATAACGCTATGATTACAAAAAGTTTATTCATAAATTGAAATTTTACTTATCAAACGAAAAATAATTCATTTTATTCTGTGTGAATCAAAGAATCCGTATGCTTTTATATTTTTTTCTGCGTGATGAATCTCCTGCTTTGATGTCGATTTCGTATGAAAGCATCACTTCATGTGAACTCCATGTTGCTCTAATCATCTGTGATACAGGGAAGTCGAAGGAATATCCGATTGAAAGTCCGTTCCCGATGTTGATGCCGGCTAAAATTACAGCCGCATCCCCATGCCTGTATGTTAATCCGCCCCAGTATTGATTGTTAACATGCATGAGTGCTGATACATCGAGCTTATAAGTTGTGAAATCGGTTTTTAGCAGCATCGATGGTTTGAATACGTATTTCGGATTGTTCAATGTCTTACTGTATCCACTTGTGATGTATAAAGTGCTTGTAGGACGATATTCATGCTGGTCAGTCCACTCGATAACCGGTTGGTTGAAATGAGAGTAAGAAATTCCGGCGTAAAAGTCCTGTTGAGTGTACCAGGCCCCCAGGCTCATATCCAATGCAAATCCCTCTACCAAACTACCCGGGATGGCAGGGTCGTTTTGTATGTCGTGGTATTCTCCGGTGGGAACCAAAGGGCCGCGAACACTGTCGCCTCTGAAACCAATACTCAGGAAACCGATTTGCGGACCAATGTTGATAGCACCTTTACCTGCTTTGATTTTAAAAGCATATTGCAGATGCACTTGCTGATTTACAAACAGCCCAATCTGGTCATTGATAAAGTTAATGCCAATACCATGTTTTCTTCCCAAAATATTTAAGGGTGAATTGATGTTGAATATAGTGGTAGAACCCCCGTTTGGCATTCCAATCCATTGCAGCCGGTGTTGTCCCGTGATGTCGAGCATGCCGCTTTCGCCAACAGCAGCCGGATTAAATCCCGGAGCATTATGCATGTACTGGCTTGATTGTGCATCGAACTGCGCGTGGAGGTTACTCAAAAAGGATAATACCAGGAAAATACCAAAAACAATTCTTTTCATGTGTATATTTTTCATTCCTTCCCCTGACAGCCGTATCATTTCTCAGGAAATATTACGGTGTAGATATTTAAACTGAAAAATTGCTGAAAAATTGTTTTGTATTAAAAACATAGGAAAAATTGGCGGTGAAAAATGGGAAAGAGGAAGATCAATACTCTTCCTCATTGAAAAAGAAATCTTCTTTACTGGGGTAATCCGGCCAGATATCTTCGATCGACTCGTAAACCTCACCTTCATCCTCAATTTCCTGCAGATTCTCAATTACTTCCAATGGTGCGCCTGACCTGATGGCATAGTCAATCAATTCATCTTTTGTTGCGGGCCATGGTGCGTCTTCAATCTTTGATGCTAATTCTAATGTCCAATACATAGTTGACGGGTCTTTATTAAAAATGTGAAGAAACTATTTTTCTAATTTCGTGCAAAAATAGGAAAAAAAATGATTATATCTCCTTTTTCCAGAAAAATTCTTTATGTCCCTCTGAGACAGTGAGATATCTCGATAGGGTGAAGAAATAATCGGATAATCTGTTGATATACTTTAAAATGGTAGCATCAATTAGGATGTCAGATTGTATTAAATCCATGATTTTCCGTTCGGCTCTGCGTGTAACGGTACGACAAACATGCGCATTTGCTCCGGAAGCAGAACCTCCCGGCAGTACGAAATTATTCAAAGGCGGAAGTGTTTCGTCCATCCTGTCAATTTCTTTTTCCAGATTGATAATGTCATCTTCCCGGATAATGGATGCAGCTTTCAGGCTGGTTTTTGATTGGTCGGTGGCTAAATGCGACCCCACGGCAAAAAGTTTATGTTGAATGTTTTGCAGGAATTCGAGTACCTCATCAGGTATTCCGCTGGTTGTCAGCATTCCGATGAATGAATTCAGCTCATCTATAGTTCCGTAAGCTTCCAGTCTGGGGTTGTTTTTCCAGACGCGGGTGCCTCCGATTAATCCGGTTTGACCGGTATCGCCTGTTTTGGTGTAAATTTTCATTTTATTATGTCTGATGTCTGATGTCTAATGTCTTTCGACCTTCGACTAATAATGTACTTTATAATGTTTTTTTGTGAGCATCGGATGAAAGAATATGATACCCATGTGAAAAATATCTATAGTGACTTTCACCCGCGGATGCTCCTGAATTGCTTTCCATGCCTGTTCCATTTCGGATGACCAGTGTATATCATCCACAACAATAACGGAATCATCTCCGATATGGTTCATACACAACCTGAAATAACGCATCAAAGGTTCGTAGCGATGGTTGGCATCTATGAAAATGAAATCCAGCTGACCGGATGATGCGAGTATCGACTCAAGTTTTTCATCGATATTACAAGTTATTAATTTAATCTGACTGAGTTTCAACCTGTCGAAATTCTGTTGTGCGACAGCGCTTATTTTCGGACATCCTTCCAGGGTTATGCAATTGCATTTGTTTGATACCGATGCCATGTACATCGTACTGATACCAAGGGATGTTCCGAGTTCCAGTATGTTTTTGTATCCGTAATGCCGGACAATGCGAAAAAGTAATTGGGCCTGCTTTGGCTTCTTAATTGATTTTCGGGCAATGTCCGCAATGTTTCTTGGCCGGCTTACACCGGTTCCGAAATCTGTGACCTCAACGGTTTGCGCACTACTGAGCATCCGGGATCTGATTTTTTCAATATCATTAAATATATAATAAGGATACTTTTCAGATAGAATATCCCGGATGAAATGAAAAACAAAAGGCGAATGAACACCATGGCCGCCTGTGTTCCTGGCCGTAATGAGGTGCTGTAAGTACTTCAGAATTTGCCTTAATTGTTTCACCTTATTGAACTTGCGGTTGGAGAAGCTTGTTGTATATCTCAGGTTTACCAAGAACCTCAATAGCTGTTTTCAAATCAACATCATTAACCAGAGAGTATTCGATCACGCCTTTTTGATAATAATATCTTTTGATAATTTCAGCGCTCAAAATGTCCAGTATTTCTTCCTTGTTCTCATTCAATTTGACATCAATGTCCGGCATCAGTTTCGAACGTAATGCCTCAAATTCACCTTTTGCTTCCTGATCAAGACCTTCCAGCTTGGCAAATTCATACAAGTCATCAAAATATTTCTTTGTTTGTGGTGTATAGGTAAACCCTTTTTCTTTGATAAATGCA
>JARKQF010000027.1 GCA_029973975.1 Paludibacter sp. | reverse complement strand
TTTTTTATATGAAGAACCGCTTTTTGATGCTTATTGCATCTCTTCTGATATTCATCACATCTTGTAACGACAGTAACATAACAGACATGGGAAGCAGCATTCAGCCTCCCGGCGATGAGATTCTGGTTGCAGCCGATACTTTCAGCATTATTTCTTCAAACTACGCCGTAAATTCAATGTTTTCACGCCCTGATTCATTTTTGTTAGGGACATTTTACGATCAAACTTACGGCACAGTGCATGCCGATATATTTGCACAGGTAGAATATGCCAAAAACCACGTCTACCCGTCGACCACTGTTCCTGATTCCATTTTACTGTACATCAAGTATCTGAAATATTTCGGAGATAAACACTCCCCGATGCTGGTAAATGTGTATGAGATGAACAAAGACACGACATTTAACTATATGACTCCCTACCCAACAAATCTGAATCCTGACTTATATGTAAATAAATCAGCTGCTTCAGCATTAATCGGAGAGAAGTCCTTTACAGCCGTTGATGCCAATGGAAAAGATTCAACCAGCGTGGCTATTAAACTATCAAACTCTTTCTTACAGCGTTTTGCCGGCGCTCCATCCGACATTTACACAGATGAGAATAAATTCCTGAAATTCTTCAAAGGACTCTACATTACTACTGAGTTTGGCTCAGCCTCGATGTTGTATGTCCGGCAAATCGACATGATTTATTACCATCATTACACCTACACAACAAAAGGCATTAACGGACAGGACTCCACTGTAAAAGTCAATGTTTCAGTTCCCTTTCCTGCAAACCCGAGGGTGAGACAAGTGAACCGCTTTCTGCATCCTGATAAGAATAATATTATCAATCAGCTGGAAAGTAAAACCGAACAAATTCACCATATTTCTTCACCCGCCAACATTTACACCCGTGTGAGCCTGCCTCTCAAAAGGATGCAGGAAAAATTGGAAGGGAATAGTTCAAGAAGACTTGCCATCAACAACGCCAAACTGAGAGTTGACATCAACAACCTGAATGAAGAAGACTTTCCTCAGCCCATTCCTTCAAATGTATTGCTGATTCGCGAGTCCTCACTCAACCGTTTTTTCTCAAAAAGAGAACTTCCAACGGATTCCTGCGCAGTATTAGGCTCCTATGCTTATGAAAAAGACAGTGAAACAGGTGAGTATAATTATTACTATACTTTTGACATAGCCGGCCTTATTGCGTATGAATTTAAGCAGGCAAAAACGAACAATACCACAGCTCCTGAAAAGTCTGACTTTTTACTGGTTCCCGTGAGATTGAAAACGAGTGGTTCAGGCAATAACACCACTATTACAGAAGTTGCGCAACAATATTTATTAAATGGCGTAACCATTTGTGGCGGTAATCACCCTAAAAAACCAATCAAGGCACAAATTGTATACAGTGGTTTCTAATACGCTTATTGAAGATAAATTCCACATTAAAAGAAGTTTATTGGTATATTGAATTATTTTTTATACCTTTGCAGCCGCATTTTTTTTAATCAACATAATGTCTAACCTACTAATTTATTAGTAACAAAAATTCAGAAATGAAAGAAAACCTGGAACCGGCTGAAGAGCCGAAAACAAATCCGGAAGAAGCAACCCCGGTTGTTGAATCCGCTCCTGTTGCAGCAGAAACAGAAGTAGTTGCGGAAGAAGCAGCACCTGAAGTTAAAACTGCGGAAATTATTGAAGAAGCACCGTCCAAAAAACAGGAAGCACCTGCAGCGCCCGTTGCAGAAGCGGAATTTGACTGGGATGCTTACGAAAAAGGTGACGCTCTGAGCGCATCAGCCAGAGAAGAACTTAAAAACATTTATGACAACACACTCAATGCCATCAAGGACAAAGAAGTGGTTGAAGGTACGGTTATTTCGATTAACAAACGTGAGGTAGTTGTAAACGTTGGTTACAAATCAGACGGTATCGTTCCGATGAGCGAATTCCGCTATAATCCTGATTTGAAAATCGGCGACAAGGTTGAAGTGTATATCGAAAGCCAGGAAGACAAAAAAGGACAGCTTATCCTTTCTCACAAACAAGCACGTGCTACCCGCTCATGGGATCGCGTAAACGAAGCTCTGGAATCTCAGGAAATTGTAAAAGGTTTTGTAAAATGTCGTACAAAAGGTGGTATGATCGTGGACATCTTCGGTATCGAAGCATTCTTACCGGGATCTCAAATCGACGTGAAACCAATCCGCGACTACGATGTATTCGTGAATAAAACGATGGAATTCAAGGTGATCAAAATCAACCATGAATTTAAAAACGTTGTGGTATCGCACAAAGCGCTTATCG
This sequence comes from Paludibacter sp., assembly GCA_029973975.1. GTDB lineage: Bacteria > Bacteroidota > Bacteroidia > Bacteroidales > Paludibacteraceae > Paludibacter. The sequence goes on along the minus strand of JARKQF010000027.1, from coordinate 14,323 downwards.
AAGCTGAGCTTGAAAACCAGAAGAAAGAAATCATCGGCAAACTGCAGAAAGGTCAGATCCTGGAAGGTACTGTTAAAAACATTACCTCTTATGGTGTATTCATCGACCTGGGTGGCGTTGACGGACTGATCCATATCACCGACCTGTCATGGGGACGTGTTTCTCATCCGGAAGAAATTGTAACACTTGATCAGAAAATCAACGTGGTTATTCTTGATTTCGATGATGAAAAGAAACGTATCGCTTTAGGTCTGAAACAACTGTCCGCTCATCCGTGGGATGCACTCGATGCAGACTTGAAAGTAGGTGACAAGGTGAAAGGTAAAGTAGTGGTGATGGCCGACTATGGCGCATTCGTTGAAATTGCTCCGGGAGTAGAAGGTTTGATTCACGTATCTGAAATGAGCTGGTCCCAGCACCTGCGTTCTGCTCAGGACTTCCTGAAAGTAGGCGACGAAGTTGAAACTGTAATCCTGACATTAGATCGTGAAGAGCGTAAAATGTCGCTGGGTATCAAACAACTGAAATCAGACCCATGGGAAAATATCGAAGAAAAATATGCCATCGGAACCAAACATACTGCTAAAGTTCGCAATTTCACCAACTTCGGTGTATTTGTTGAAATTGAAGAAGGTGTTGACGGACTGATCCATATTTCTGATTTGTCATGGACTAAGAAAGTAAAACATCCATCTGAATTTACACAGATAGGAAGTGAAATCGATGTTCAGGTATTGGAAATCGACAAAGCTAACCGTCGTTTAAGCCTTGGTCACAAACAAATCGAAGAAAATCCTTGGGATGTACTGGAAACTATGTTCACCGTCGACAGTATCCACGAAGGTGTGATTGTTGAAATGATGGACAAAGGAGCCGTAATTTCTCTGCCTTATGGCGTGGAAGGTTTCGCAACTCCGAAACACCTGGTGAAAGAAGACGGCTCACAAGCTCAGGTAGATGAAAAATTATCTTTCAAGGTAATTGAATTCAACAAAGACGCAAAACGCATCATTCTTTCACACAGCCGCATCCACGAAGATGCCAAACGTGCAGAAAAAGCTCCTGCTGAAACTGCAGGCGAAGCGCCAAAGAAAGCTGCCGCCAGAAAACCTAAGAAAGAAGAAAGCGCACCTGCTCAGAACATCGAAAAAACTACTTTAGGCGACATCCAGTCACTGGCTGACCTGAAAGATCAGTTGGTAAGCGCTGCTGCCGAGAAGATGGAGAAAGCAGAAAAAGCAAAAAAAGCTGCCAAAGCAAAAGCTGAAGAAGTAGCTGAAGAGGCTGCCGAAGAAGCACCTAAGAAATCAACCAAAAAAGCAAAAAAAGACGAAGAAGCTGAAGAAGCAACTGAAGCTTGATAAATGTTGGTCGACTTGCTTTCTGAAAGCAGTTTAACATAAAAGAACAGGGTAAATCAATTCAGATTTACCCTGTTTTATTTGTTATAAAGTATAAATAACTCCTTATTTAAACACCAACGTTGTCAGCACAGGAAAATGATCGGATGGCATACGCGCCTGAGATTGTATCAGCGTTGCTTCCGCAGGAAAATTTGATGAAGAAATAATTTGCTGATTATCTGTTCTTGCACGATAGGTATCAGTTAACACACCATATCGGTTCACCTTAAAATGATCAGTAACAAAAATGTGATCGATACGCTTGTCTGTTACAAGATTAGGATCAAAGCTGTTAAAAGTTCCGTTCAGCGCATAATTAATTTCAGCCTTATCGTACACATCTTTCAACACACCGGATGTATTCAGAAGTAAATAAGCTTCATTAAACTGATCCACATTAAAATCACCCATCAGAATCACCGGTTCCCCGTTACACATCGATAGAATTCTGTCGAGCACAAGCTTCGCACTTTCCTGTCTGGCCACCACGCCAACATGATCGAAATGTAAATTAAATAACCAGAAACTTCTACATCCTTCTTTTATTTCAAACTTACCCCAGGTGCAAATGCGTGGCAATGCAGCATCCCAACCTTTATTGGGATGATCGGTTTTTTCCGACAACCAGAACGTCCCGAAGTCGAGCAAATTAAACTTGTTTCTTTTGTAAAATACAGGCGAAAACTCTCCTTTCTCCCGGCCATTATCCCGTCCGACACCAATATAATCATATTCTGGCAACGTATTCAGCATGTCATCAAGCTGACCTTTTACAACCTCCTGACTACCAAAAATATCAAAATCATGGAACTGAATCAGCTGACATACGACCGGAGCACGCTGTTTCCAGCCATTTCCGTTTTTCTCATCCCCCCTGTTATCATTCCGGATGTTGTATGTAGCTACATTTATTTGTTGAGCGTAAGTGATAAACACATTGTTCAACGACAACAGAAAAAATAAAATGATGTATCTCATAAATATAAAAATTGAATTGTTTGTAATGTTGCAAAGCAACACAAAGTTAAAAATTTAATGCTTTGGTGAGAAAATAATAATATATTTTATGATTTTCTGACAAGCCCTTTTTTCCACAGTAGTAAAGAAAAAAAGAGTTACTGAACTTCTATGATTAACTAAAAAAACAGCACACGTATAAACATTCAGTTTATTTTTTTTGTTTTGAAATGAAAACTCATTTATTTCTTTGAATTAACAATTAAAAATCTTTATTATGTCAACAGTTAGTACTTACCTCAATTTTACGAGAGAAACAGAAGCAGCTTTCAACTTCTATAAAACAGTTTTTGGCACAGAATACATTCATCCTCCCATGCGATTCGGAGATATTCCGGGACAGGAAGGTGCTCCGGCTTTACCCGAGGCCGACCGAAAACTGATCATGCACGCTGAGTTGCCTATCCTTGGCGGACACATGCTGATGGGAACCGATGCCCCTGAATCAATGGGTTTCAGATTACAACAAGGTAATAATGTTTACATCATGTTGCAACCCGATACCAGAGAAGAAACCAAACGTCTTTTTGATGCGCTGGCTGCAGATGGTATTGTCGAACAAGAACTTCAGGACATGTTCTGGGGCGACTACTACGGAAGTTGTAAAGACAAATTCGGTGTGCAGTGGATGTTTAACTGTACTGAAAAGAAGTAATCATGAACAACAAGATCTATCCCTGTCTCTGGTTCAACGGGAATATTGCCGAAATAGCCAGATTCTATTGTTCTGTGTTTAATAATACAAAAATTGCCGCGGAAAATCCTTTGGTCACTATGCTTGAATTGTCCGGACAGAAACTGATGTTACTAAACGGCGGACCCCACTTCACCATCAATCCGTCCATTTCTTTCTATGTAGTATGTGAAACCGAGGAGGATATCGACAGAGTTTGGAAAGACTTATCAGATAACGGCTCGGTGATGATGGAACTAGACAAATATCCCTGGAGCGCTAAATACGGATGGATACAGGACAAGTATGGCGTGAACTGGCAATTGTCATACGGCAAACAACAGGACATCGGACAGAAATTCACCCCCGTGCTTATGTTTAGCGATGATAGGCAAGGACAAGCAACCGAGGCGATTCATTACTATACCACCATATTTCCTCGTGCAAACATTGTAGGCATATTAAATTATTCCGAGGAAGATAATGAGGTGGCAGGAACTGTAAAGCATGCTCAATTTTCATTGGATAATTATCTGTTCATGGCCATGGACAGTTCCCTCCCACACGGATTTAGCTTCAATGAAGCCATATCATTGGTAGTAAACTGTGACACCCAGGAAGAAATTGATTATTATTGGAATAAACTATCGGCAGTTCCCGAAGCAGAGCAGTGTGGCTGGTTGAAAGATAAATACGGCGTTTCGTGGCAGATTGTACCAACCATACTGGAAGAACTTATGAGCGACCCTCAACGTTCACAGCGCGTAATAACTGCTTTCATGAAAATGAAGAAATTTGACATTGAGGAACTGATAAAAGCCTGAATAACAAATAAAAACAACTTTCGTTCAGTAAGCCAAAAGATGCGTGTAAAAAATTACGTTTCGTTTATTGACGGATTGATCTATGCAAATGTGATATCAATTAAATATTTACTATCTTTGCAGACGAAATTCAATTAGCGAAAAGAATATCAACAATTGTTTCAGCACCATAGAGTTGTCTGAGACAATAATTATCTAATCGGGGCTGTTTGGTTTTGACAGCAGGCAGAAAGGATAAGTAAGCATGTCGAGCGGGGTGAAAACGGCTCGTAAATCACGGTTCACAAAATCATAACTGGCGAAACAAATTACGCTCTTGCTGCCTAATCGAATCATAGTAGATCGGGCTTAATTCCGGCACAAGGTGCTGGAACGGGACATCCTCCGAAGGCCGTCGCTCCGAGGCCGACGATCAGAGGGTGCAGCTAAATCGGGGATAGTCGCACTTAGCCCCGGAGGTGCGATGAAATAAAGGGGATAAGGCGCAGATTGGTGGCTTCGGTCTTGACTGCGCTCGAAAACCTAAGCGAAGATAAACATGTAGAAAGCTTATTTTTTCCTTGTTTGGACGAGGGTTCGACTCCCTCCAGCTCCACCATTTTATGCTAACACACATGGAAAACAGACCAACTATCATTGACCTTTTTAATCAAAGTGTCAGACTTTATGCATCTAACCCATTTCTATGGGAAAAAGTTACAACAGAGTTTGTACCTACCACTTATAAAGAAACACTTGAGCAGACACACCTTATTGCTGCCGGATTAATTGCGCTGGGAGTAAAACCGGGAGATAAGATATCTTTACTCTCAGAAGGAAGAAACGCATGGATTACCGGCGAATTGAGCATTCTTCATACAGGCGCTATCAATGTTCCGCTTTCGATCAAATTAGAAGAAAGTAATGACTTAATTTTCAGAATTCAACATTCAGAATCTGCTTATATTGTTGTTTCAGGCGGACAACTCCGGAAAATACGGACCATCATGGAACAATTACCTGATGTAAAACAGGTGATTGTACTCGACGAACAGGAATCATACCAGGAAAAGGAAATGCCTTTGTCAGTATTGATTGAGAAAGGGAAAGCGCTGCTTAAAGAAAATTCGGATATCGTTACCCAAACGGCTACCGGCATAAAACCTGATGATATCGCAACCATCAGCTACACTTCGGGTACAACTGCCGACCCGAAAGGAATCCTGCTCACACACCGCAACTACACGGCCAATGTAGAACAGGCACTGACACTGATGAACATTCCCCAAACTTACAGAACACTCATTATCCTGCCGCTGGATCATTGTTTCGCACATGTGGCCGGTTTTTACAGTTTTATGGCGATGGGTGCCAGCGTGGGCACGGTTCAAACGGGTAAAACAGGCATGGAAACCCTGAAAAACATTCCCATCAACATAAAAGAGCTGAAACCCGACTTGTTGTTGAGTGTGCCTGCACTTGCCAAAAGTTTCAAGAAAAACATCGAAACCAGCATCCGCGCGAAAGGGCCTGTCATCAATCGTCTGTTTCATATTGCTCTCAACATGGCGTATGCATACAATAAAGAAGGTTATAATAAAGGTCAGGGCTGGCAGATATTGAAAAAACCGCTTTTGTTTTTGTTCGATAAGATCTTATTTTCTAAAATTCGGGAAGGCATGGGCGGCAAACTGAAATTTTTCATCGGCGGCGGCGCCCTACTCGACATCGACCTGCAACGTTTTTATTACGCCATCGGTATGCCGATGTTTCAGGGCTACGGACTCAGTGAAGCCACTCCCATCATATCTTCAAACGGTTTGAAACGACACAAATTAGGTTCCTCTGGCTTTCTGGTAACTCCGATGGAACTAAAAATCTGTGATGCCGACGGCAACGAACTTCCTTTATATGAAAAAGGGGAAATCGTAATTAAGGGAGAAAATGTAATGGCTGGTTACTATAAGAACGAAAAGGCCACAGCAGAAACAGTAGTTGATGGTTGGTTGCATACGGGAGATATGGGCTACATGGATAAAGATGGTTTCCTTTACGTGGTCGGACGATTTAAAAGTCTGCTGATTTCCAGTGATGGTGAAAAATACAGTCCGGAAGGCATTGAAGAATCATTGGTGGAAAACTCCTACTTCATCGACCAGGTATTATTGCACAACAATCAGGATCCGTATACGACAGCGCTGATTGTTCCGAATAAAGAAGCGCTGAAACGATATGTACACCGCAAACATCCGGAACTCAACTGGGAAACCCGTGAAGCGAAAGAACTCGCACTGGATAAACTGCAACGTGAAATCCTCGCCTACCGGAAAGGTGGCAAATTCGAAGGCATGTTTCCCGAAAGATGGTTGCCTGCTGCCATCGCAGTAATTGGAGAACCTTTTACAGAGCAAAACGGACTGGTGAACAGCACCATGAAAATCATCCGGGGAAAAGTGGAAGAAAGATATGCGGATCGGATTGAAAAGTTATATGTCAACGGGGGAAAAGAAATCATCAATCCGGAGAATATTGATGCGTTAGATTAGTCTTTTTCTAAAACCATATAAGCCATATAAGTGACATATAAGCACTTATACTTTGGACTTTAGACCATATAAGTTAACATCCATTCACTATCCGTCAAAACATCGAGAGCAACGCAGCAGTTGGGCGCTTATGAAACACTATATTAGTCGCACAACACATACAAATCCCCTCGTGGGTTAATCAGCATAACCGGCACAGGCGATTTTTTGATCAGGTGTAGTTCTTTCGGACCGAAGACGATATCATCCAGCCCATATTCGCGCGATGCACTGGCGATGATGAGTCCGTAAGAGTGTTGCCTCACATAGCTCACCGCATCAAACTCAATTTTAAAACTGTCTTTTTTACCTTTTTCCACCTGGTATTGCAGATCGAACTTATCAAGCACCGAACTTATCTTATCTACATTGGTAGCAGCCTTCGAACCATAATCCTTAGCCTGAAGTAACATAATGGCTGAATTGCAGAATCTTCCGAAAGCAGCAGCAAATTGGGCTTTTTCGATTTCTTCTGTCAGAAAATTAACCGGGACCAGTATGCTACTGAAATCCATTTCAACAAAGCTATCTTTGTGTAACACATAAGGTATTCTGAGTTCGCGACAAACATTCAGGTATTTTTTTATAACCCGGGTTTCTTGTTTCGGTAGTTGAATAAAAAGGAATGAGACTTCTTCTGTTTCACAGATATCTTTCAGTTCACTTACTCCTGATGACCGAACAGCCAGATAATCAGAATTAATCTGTATGTCAGACAAATGCATCTTAAGCGTGACATTCCGCGTGTTTATCTTGCTTTCCGGGACTTCCAGCATCATCACACCAAACTGCTTGCCCAGTTTCCCGGCAAGATCATGCGCTCCTCTGATGAGAGAGGAAGCGGTGGAAATGTTTTGGATTAAGACTGATATCATCTTATTAGTGGTTAGTGGTTAGTGGCTAGTGGTCAGTGGCTAGTGGTCAGTGGTCAGCCAATTAACCACTATCAACTAACCACTAACCACTATATAGTAACTATTCGCTAAAATAAACCCGCTTCACCCTTCTCGAAACGCCTGTTAGTATTTCGTAAGGGATGGTATTTAATTTTTCTGCTATTTCGGTAATCGTGATATGATCGCCGAAAATTTCGACACTATCTCCTTCTTGTACATCCATGCCGGTTACATCCACAGCAATCAGATCCATCGACACATTACCGAATACCTTCGCACGTTTGCCTTTGATAAACACCTCTCCGAGTCCGTTACCCAACTTACGATCATAACCATCAGCATACCCAATCGGCAACATAGCAATCAGTTTGTCCTCCGTTGCCACCCCATTGCGGTTATAGCCCACCGTTTCACCGGCTTTTACCTTTTTCAACTGTAAAACAATGGTTTTCAAAGCACAGACCTGCCTTAGTTGTACTTCAGGCAAGGTAGAAACTCCATAATGTCCGATCCCCAGTCGTACCATATTGAATTGATAATCAGAGAAACGTTCGATACCGGCAGAGTTAAGAATATGCTTCAGGATACGATGCGAAAATGATTTGGTAAATTTGTTCTCACATGTATTTAACACACTTATCTGTTGCCGGGTAAAATCATCAAAACGCTGATCATCGGCTCCTGCCAGGTGAGAAAACACGGAACGAACTTTTACCTGATTTTTGCTTTTCAACAGCTCAATTAAGTTGTCTATTTCAGTAGCATCAAAGCCCAGGCGATGCATTCCCGTATCTATTTTGATGTGAATGGGATAATCCGTCAGCGCCAGCTTACCTGCAGCTTCTATAAATGAGTTTAGCAGGTTAAAACTATAAATCTCAGGCTCTAAATTATTTTCGAACAACACATCGAAAGCACTTTTCTCGGGATTCATCACCACGATCGGGATACGAATACCCGCACGACGTAACTCTGCTCCTTCATCGGCAACTGCCACAGCTAAATAATCAACACGGTGATGTTGAAGAGTTTTGGCAATTTCCACCGAACCACTACCATAAGCAAAAGCCTTCACCATGCTCATGATCTTTGTTTCACGATGCAGTTTTGACCGGAAATAATTCAGGTTATCGACCAATGCATTTAAATTTACCTCTAACACAGTTTCATGTGCAATCAGTTCCAGCTTATGAGAAATCTGTTCGAAACCGAATTTCCGGGAACCTTTCAACAGAATTGCTTCCTGACGGAAACCAATCGATACCGGGTCATTTAGAAATGCTTCTGTAGTTGAGAAAAAATATGATTCAATAGCAGAGAAAGCAGCTGCATGTTTGCCAATTTCCTCGCCTATCCCGATGAACTTATTGCAATTCCTGGCCAGGACAAGTTCCGCCACCTTTTGGTACAACAAATCAGGCTGAAATCCACTTTGCAGGATATCCGAAAGAATAATGGTTTTAGACAGTTTTTTCGAGATTGCTTGCTGAGAAAGGAAATCAAGGGCAATGTTCAGGGCATTCAAATCAGCATTGTAACTGTCGTTGATAATCAGACAATCCTGCACTCCCTGCTTCACCTCCAGACGCATAGCTACACTTTCGAGTTGCGAGAGTCTCTTATTAATCTCTCTCTCATCATATCCTTTATATAAAAGACAGGTGATACAATGCAAAGCATTCTCAACCGAAGCATCATCCGAAAACGGTATGCAGAAAGTAAAATGTACATTTTGCCGACTTATCGACAACTCCGTCCGGGTAGCTGATTTCTTAATTTTGAGAATTTGCAGGTAGCATTCAGGCTGATGTCCCCAACTCAATAATTCAGCCTTAAAATCAGCTTGTTTAATTTCAGCATCCACATGCGGATTATCCGCATTATAAATCAGGATTTCAACATGAGTAAAAAGTTTCAGTTTTTCTGTGATTTTCTGTTGCTGACTGACAAAGTTTTCCTGATGAGCGTCACCAATATTGGTAAAAATCCCAATCGTCGGATGAATGACATGTTCCAAATTAGCCATTTCGCCCGGCATGGAAATACCTGCTTCAAAAATTCCCAATTGTGTGTCGGATTTCAGCTGCCATACAGAAAGCGGCACTCCTATCTGGGAATTATAGCTACGGGGAGAACGCACGATTTTGCAATCTTCCTGCATAAGTTGAAAAAGCCATTCCTTAACAATGGTTTTTCCATTACTGCCGGTAATTCCGATAATCGGAACGGAAAACTCCCGGCGATGCGCCGCAACAATCTGCTGCAAAGCCATGAGCGTATCATCCACTAATAAGAACAAAGCATCATGCAAGGTTTCAAACTCTGGATGTACCTCGCTGATGACAAAAGCACGCAACCCCTGATTATATAATTCCTGCACATACTGATGTCCGTTATTCCGGTTGGTAACCAAGGCGAAGAACAGACTTTCAGCAGGAAAAGTCAACGACCGGCTATCGGTCAGTAACCACCCGATTTCCCTATCGTCGGCAATATCTCCTCCGAAACCGAGGATATTGGTAATTTTTGAAAGTAACACCTGACAATTAGATTGAATAAATATAGATTAAACCAGTTAATTCCGGTTGAAAATACTAAATAAGACCTCAAAATTACAGAATAATATTCTAACTTAGCATATAAAAAGAAAAAAGGTTAATTCTTTTTTGAGGAGCTGTTTGAGATATTATTCTAACATGAGGCGGACGAGGCCCCCGGGGGGTAGTGGATAGTTAGCTTGCTTATATGTAACTTATATGCCTTATATGGTTTTTAAATAGTAAATTACAGATACAACCCGTTTTCTTCTACAAAAGCAAGCACATCAGGACTCATCCAATCGGAAACATCTTTTCTTTCTTTTATCATATCCCTGATCTGAGTCGAAGAAATCTCGTAAAACGGGGTATCTAATAAATGCATTTGAGGATAAATTCCGGCAACTGTTGAAAAATCGTACCCTTTTCTCGGATATACGTAAATTGGAAATTCCTCCAGTATCTCCCGGTAGTTTTTCCACTGATCGAAAATGACAGCATTGTCACTTCCGATCATCAACGCGAATGTATGTTCGGGATATAATGCCGTAAGTTGATGCAAAGTATCTATGGTATAGGAAGGCACGGGCATGGTAAATTCAACATCCGATGCTTTCAGTTTCGGATTGCCATTGATAGCCAGAACAACCATATCTAACCGGATAAACTCATCCAGTTGTGATGCAGGATCTTTCAGGGGATTACAGGGTGAAACCACGAACCATACTTCATCAACCAATTGTTTATCAATCAGGTATTCAGCCAGTTTCTGGTGACCGAGATGAATAGGGTTAAAAGAACCGGAATAAATGGCAATCTTCATGTTTTTCTATCGCAATATAGATAAAATTATGTTGCAAAAGTATCAAAAATCAGTTATCTTTGCTCAACTTTACACCAAAGTTTAACAATTTGGTGTATAAAATATACCCTATATATGAACATCACCGAACGCTTTCTCAAATACGTCAGTTTTCATACGACTTCTGATGACAGTACCAATTTAACGCCAAGTACGCCGGGACAAATGGTTTTTGCCCAATATCTGGTTGAAGAACTCACGGCTATCGGTCTTACCGAAATTACTCTTGACAAAAACGGCTATGTAATGGCCACTTTACCGGCCAATACCGACAAGGTCATTCCAACTATCGGATTCATTGCGCACCTGGACACCAGTCCCGACATGTCAGGCAAAAATATCAAATCACGGGTTGTCGAAAACTACGATGGGAATGACATTCTGTTAAATGAAGAAAAAGTCATTGTTCTGGAAACTTCCAAGTACCCTGAAATTGCAAAGTACAAGGGACAGGATATTATCGTAACCGACGGGACTACCCTGCTGGGAGCCGACGATAAAGCCGGAATTGCGGAAATTGTCACTGCCATGGAATACCTGATTGTCCATCCTGAGATTAAACACGGTAAAATCAGGATCGCTTTTACGCCGGATGAAGAAATCGGACAGGGCGCTCACCATTTTGATGTGGAGCAATTCGGTGCTGAATGGGCTTATACAATGGATGGCGGCGAAATCGGAGAGCTGGAATTCGAAAACTTCAATGCTGCCGCTGCAAAAGTTACTTTCAATGGATTGAATGTACATCCCGGCTATGCAAAACATAAAATGAAGAATTCTATACGTATTGCGCACCAGTTTATCTCAATGCTTCCCCGCCACGAAACTCCGGAGCATACAGAAGGCTACGAAGGTTTTTATCATCTGATGGGCATGGAAGGCAATGTGGAGAAAACCACGCTGAACTACATCATCCGTGATCACGACCGCGATCGTTTCGAGCGAAGGAAGAAAGAAATGCAACATCTGGTTAACAAAATCAACGCGGAATTCGGGGAAAACACGGCCACTGTAGAGCTCAAGGATCAGTATTACAACATGCGTGAAAAGGTAGAACCTTTGATGCACATAGTTGATCTTGCTGCAACTGCCATGAAAGAGGTGGGTATTACACCCAACATTAAACCGATCCGGGGTGGTACGGATGGTTCACAACTCTCATTCAAAGGACTGCCCTGCCCCAATATCTTTGCAGGGGGACATAATTTCCATGGCCGGTTCGAATATGTTCCGGTTCAATCCATGGAGAAAGCAACACAGGTTATTGTAACAATCGTAAAAAATTTGGCCAACTAAAATGAACTTCACACCTTTTATCAACATTCACAAGGCATTAGATGCTAAAATGCATGAATTTGCCGGATACCTGATGCCAATTGAGTACTCAGGCATTATCGATGAACATTTGACTGTACGAAATGCTGCCGGCGTATTCGATGTATCGCACATGGGCGAAATCTGGGTCAAAGGACCAAAAGCCTTTGATTTCGTGCAACGCATGACTACCAACGATGTGGCAGCATTACCTATCGGAAAAATACAGTATTCCTGCCTTCCGAACGGTAAAGGAGGAATCGTGGATGATATTCTGGTATATCATTATGAATATCAGAAATACCTGCTGGTTGTGAACGCATCTAATTTAGAAAAAGACTGGAAATGGCTTAACGACAACAATACCGAAGGCGCTGAAATGGATAATGCATCCGAATGGATGGCACAACTGGCTGTACAGGGTCCTAAAGCCACACAGATCCTGCAAAAACTGACCAGCATCAATCTTTCCGAAATAGCTTATTATCATTTCACCGTAGGTGATTTTGCAGGAGTTGATGAAATAATCATTTCCAACACCGGCTATACCGGCGCCGGTGGTTTCGAGTTGTATTTTTTGCCCGAACATGCCGAGAAAATCTGGCATGCCATTTTCGAAGCAGGCAAAGAAGAAGGTATCAAACCCATCGGACTCGGAGCACGTGACACCTTGCGACTGGAAAGTGGATTCTGCCTTTATGGTAATGACATCGACGACACCACTTCTCCCATTGAAGCAGGTTTGGGATGGATTACCAAATTCGTGGAAGGAAATAATTTCATCGACCGACCTTTATTCGAGAAACAAAAAGCTGAAGGTGTAAGCCGCAAGTTGATTCGATTTGAACTGACCGACAGAGGCATTCCGCGTCACGATTACGACATCGTAAATGAGCAGGGTGAAGTAATAGGAAAAGTCACTTCCGGCACTATCCTTCCCGGTACGAAAACAGGCATCGGCATGGGGTATGTAGCAACACCATACGCTACAAAAGGAACAGGCATCTTTGTCGATATCAGAGGAAAAAAAATAAGCGGAGTAGTGAAATAACTACACCCGCTTATGAAAATAAATTAGTTTGAAATACAATCTTATGGACAACTTTTAATGTTGTCTATTAATTTTCAGCAACATAAAGCTCAACAATATTCTTTTGAGTGTCAATATTTATTTTTGCCGGATTAATCTGTGAAGTTGTTTTATTTTCCAGTGTAATATCGTAGGTCTTTCTGTCATACTTCATTACAGCACCTGATAAGGCATCAATACCCCAACCTAATAAGTTTCCCAGATTTATAACACTCACTACATTAAATTCTTTACTTAAAGTTATCAATCTTGTTTCGTAGCCATCTAATTTAAATTCAACATCAGTGTCACTAATACTTCGTTTCACTTTCATCGTACAAGGTGTTTTACACTGCTCTACCCCATCAATATAAATTGTAGCTCCTGATGGATTAGTGTTAAATGTAATTCTGTCTTTTGTACCTGTAAATAATGTAGCGCAACTTGTCATAAATAACATAATTGTCACAAATAATACTGTTGAAATTTTTTTCATTTTTTTGAATTAAAGAATTTTCCTACTCCTATGGCTTTTCGGCTATGCCCCATTTTTTATGTAGTATTGGTATCTACAAGATTGATAATTTTTCTTTCTCTATTTAAAACGAATTTCTGTGATTATTTTCTAAGCTTTTTACATAATACTAAATCATATTTTAAACTCAAAATAGCGACACAACAATATACCATTGAAATATTATAAAACACCGCCAAAGATAGAAACAAAATATAAATATACAAAACGGTTTTTAAACAAATTCTCTTTCGTTTCTCCACCAATAACTGTAAAGCTAAATCCAAACATATCCATTCCTCAGCAATTCTGTCATTGCCAAATCAGCAAGCAATGACTTCATTTATTTCTGCTTAAATTTGCTTTATTCCCTTTATCATCAGAACTATTTTTATCTAAAACAACCTCAAAATCCACCTCCGGCATAAAACACTTCTTCCTCCAGTAATATACAATGCGATTCTTTGTTTGTTGAACATCATCAGGACTGTAGGAAAAATGTTTTATTCTTATATCATCATTAACTGTTAACGTATAGATTGCCTTTTCCAAAGGCTTACCCCAGGATTGAGTTGATGTAAGGATATATTTGTTGTTAGTTGCGCTTCTTTGCCGGTAATAAATATGAATATCGACAGAATCTTTTGCCG
>JARKQF010000021.1 GCA_029973975.1 Paludibacter sp. | reverse complement strand
CCTTTCTGAGCATCAATGCGGGTTACTTTGCCTCCGCCTACGGCATTCAGGAAACGAACGGTGTCGCCTTTTTGTATGTTGTTTTTTTGCATGTTGAAATCATTTTTTACCACAAAAGGCACAAAAGAAATCACAAAGAATCACAAAAGAAAATGACTTACTTTTATTGCTTAAATGTATGCGAAGTTAATTGAATAATTGCAAATCGTAAATATGTAAATGGTCAATATTCTATTGAATTCTTTTGTGCCTTTTGTGGTTAAATTTATTACTTTTGCACAAAAATACAACATTTTACTGATTCCCGTGAACAAAGATTTCAACAGCAACCCCATTCTGATAGATGATTACGATTATGCATTGCCGGATGAACGCATTGCAAAATACCCTTTGAAAGAGCGGGATCAATCGAAATTACTCGTTTACCGTAATGGCGAAATCAGCGAAGATATTTTTTTGAACGCAGTGAGTCACCTGCCTGAACACGCTTTGCTGGTGTACAACAACACGAAGGTAATCCATGCCCGATTGTTGTTTCAGAAATCAACAGGTGCACAAATTGAAGTATTCTGCCTGGAGCCTCTCGCTCCTTCCGATTATGCTTTATCGTTAGGTTCAACGGACGGCTGCTCCTGGAAATGCATGGTCGGTAACCTGAAAAAGTGGAAACAGGGAAACTTGATAAGAAACATAAGCATCAACGGACAAAGCTGTCAAATAACCGCTTCTCTCATTGAATCAGCCGGCAACACCCACCAAATCCGCTTCGAATGGGACAATACACTCATCAGTTTTGCTGAAATACTGGACAACGCAGGCGAGTTACCAATTCCGCCCTACCTGCACCGGAAAACGGAGGAAAGCGACAAAACGACCTACCAAACGATTTACTCCAAGATTAAAGGATCCGTGGCTGCTCCAACGGCCGGATTGCATTTCACTAATCAGGTACTTGACAGTCTGAAGCAAAAAAACATCCAAACCGGGGAACTGACATTGCACGTGGGTGCGGGAACTTTCCAACCGGTGAAAGCAGCTGACATCGCTGATCATGAAATGCATGCCGAGGTGATTTCTGTAAAAAAAGAAACCATTGAGAAGCTGCTGTTGCACGCTGGCAATGTGATCGCTGTGGGAACAACATCGGTCAGGACACTGGAAAGTTTATACTTCATCGGGATGCAGATACTCAATGACAAAGTTGCACCTGACAAACTGATCCGCGTAGAGCAGTGGGAACCTTATCAGCAAAAAACTGACATTTCGACCGAAATGGCTTTACGGGCTATCTTAAATTATCTTAATAATCATCAATTGACTGTTTTACATGCACAAACCCAAATCATCATCCATCCGGGCTATGTTTTCAGGGTAATCCGGGGCATGTTTACCAATTTTCATCAACCCAGAAGCACCTTATTATTACTGGTTTCTGCATTCACAGGCGAAAATTGGAAAAAGATATATGATTACGCCCTTTCGCACAACTTCCGGTTTTTGAGCTACGGCGACAGCTCACTGTTGTTAAAATGAAAACTGACAGGCACTGGGATGGCAGGGAAATTGAGATTAACGGAAAGCGGAAAACAGAGAGCGGAAAACGGAGAGCTAATAGCGAATAATGAATAGTGAATAGTGATTAATTAGCATTGAACTTTTGAACTAACCACTGACATTAGACATTAGACGTTAGACTTTTGACCGGAAACTGGTGACCGATAAAAGGTTTAAAAAATTAAAATTACAACAATATGATTATTTGGATTATTTTTGGTGTAACTGCTTTAGTGAGTTTTTTAATTCAAAGCAGTCTGAAATCGAAGTTTAAAAAATACTCGAAGATTCCTGTAGGGTTAACCGGTAGGGATGTTGCGTATAAAATGCTGCAGGAAAACGGGTTGACAGATGTGAAAGTTACCTGCACGCCGGGTCAGTTGACCGATCACTATAACCCGCTGAACAAAACGGTGAATCTGAGTGAAGAGGTTTATCATTCAGCCAGCGTGGCAGCCGCCGCTGTGGCAGCTCACGAATGCGGACATGCCGTTCAGCACGCCACTGCTTATGCGCCACTACAAATGCGTTCACGCCTGGTTCCCGTGGTGAGTTTTGCTTCCAACTGGGTACAATGGGTATTACTGGCCGGAATTGTGTTTATTGAGTCATTTCCGCAACTGTTGTTGATTGGCATTATTTTATTTGCCACAACGACTCTTTTCAGCTTCATCACTTTGCCGGTGGAGATCAATGCCAGTCAGCGTGCACTCGCCTGGTTAAGCAATGCCGGCATCACGAATTATTCAACCCATGAGCCGGCAAAAGATGCTTTAAAAACCGCTGCCTACACTTATGTGGTAGCCGCATTAGGCTCTTTGGCAACACTGCTATATTATGTGATGATATTCATGGGAAGAAGAGATTGAGGGTTATTTCAACCCCAATTTCCTTTTCCATGAAGGAATATTCTCGGCTTTTTGAAGCACTTTTTCATCATCCAGATCTTCCAGATCGAGTGATATAGTCTCGATTTCTTCATCAATTTCAATCGGCAGTTCCGGTTGTACAGGTTTACTTTTATCCAAAGATGAAGAATAATAGGTTTGTATCGATTTTTCAATATCGGGACGAGCCGGCTCAACACTTTGCTCTACTTCCGGTTCTTCCGTAATTTCATTGTCACCATCGAAAGTCACGGTTTTCAATACTGTCTGCTGACGGATCCTTTTTTTCGCTGAAGCGGGCATACCGGGAATATCAGACACATCGTAACCGGTTGCAATCAGGGTTATTTTTACATTTTCACCCAGGCTGTCGTCAAAAGCAGCACCCCAGATTACCTGAATATCTTCTCCGATGGAAGCCATAAAGTCATTGATTTCTTTAACTTCTTCCATTTTAATCTGATATTCTTGTGCGCTTGAACAGTACAAATTCAGCAATACTTTGCTTGCACCGCTTACATCGTTGGTATTTAACAATGGAGAATTCAGGGCATCTTGTATCGCTTTGGTAATTCGTTTTTCTCCTGAAGCATATCCCGTATTCATGATCGCTACGTTACCTTTGCTCAGGATGGTATAGACATCCGCGAAGTCGGTATTGATATAACCCGGAACCGTGATAATCTCTGCAATACCTCTGGCTGCATTGGTCAGCACATCGTCGGCTTTAGCAAAAGCGTTCGACAATTCCAGATCGGCAAAAATTTCACGCAACTTTTCATTATTGATAACCAACAAGGCGTCCACATGTTCACTCAGAGCTGCAACTCCTTCGAGCGCCTGGCGAATCTTCAGACTACCTTCAAATGCAAAGGGAATCGTCACGATACCAACTGTCAGTATACCTAACTCATGTGCAGCCTGAGCAACCACAGGAGAAGCTCCTGTACCGGTTCCTCCTCCCATCCCGGCAGTAATGAAAACCATTTTTGTATTGTCTTTCAATACGCTTTTAATGCGGTCAATAGATTCCTCCGCAGCCTGTCGTGCAACTTCAGGATTTCCACCGGCGCCCAAACCGGCACCCAGCTGTATTTTAAGTGGAACCGGAGAATTTTGCAAAGCCTGATTATCAGTATTACATACTACAAACGACACATCCCTGAAACCCTGATTGTACATGTGATTTACGGCATTACCGCCTCCACCGCCGACACCAATTACCTTAATAATCGCAGGGTCGATCATGGGTAAATCTACTAATGGCAAAATATCTTCCATATTATATCAGTTTATTCTTATTATATATTCATATTATTAACGCTTCGCTTCGTCTACAGTCACTATTCGTTATTAGCTTTCCGTTTCCCGCTATTTCTCCTCCTTTTTCACCTCCATCTCGGTATCTTCCTCAAAAAAACGGATAATCCCTTGTGTAATTTTTTCCGTTATGGATTTACGCTTTGGTTTTTTTTCTACTTCGGTTTTCTCAATCACTTCTTTATGTTCCAACCTGTAGTCATGTGTCAGAATGATGGTACCAACAACCTGCGCATATGATAAATCCGTAAATTTTTCAGGCGTATCAGGAGTCAACCAACCCGAATGATCACCATAACGTGTTTGGATTCCGGATTTCTCTTCTATATAATCCCTGACTTCTGCCAATTTAGCACCTCCACCCGAAACAATCACGCCATTGGGAATCTGATCTTCATATTGATTCAGGATTTTGAATATCGGCTGGAAGATCTCATCCAGCCTGGATTCGATGATCATAGCCAGGAAAGTAGTCGTAATAACAACCGGCTGGTCCGCCGGATTTTTTGCCGGTATCCGTATATTCACAGGAGCGCCGACTGCCTTTTCCAGCGCAACCCCTTTTTTGCATTTTAATTTTTCCGCATACGCTTCTGTAATACCTATTTCTTCAATATCCTTCGTGATATTCCTCCCTCCGAGCGGAACCACCATCAGATATTGCAGGATTTCATTCCGGTAGATGGCAAGTGTTGTAGAAGAATCGCCCATATTGATAACCGCACAACCGGCCTGTCTGTCTTCCTCTTCTGTAACCGCTATGGCAAAAGCCTCTGCTGCCAGCGGGATGTGCTCAACATGACAGTTATAGATTCTTTCTAAACATTTATGCAGTTGCACCTTCATCTGAGCACTACCAACCACCAGATGATAGTTTCCAACGATGTAAGTTCCCCGTTGACCTTCCGGTTTTTCCATCTCCACACCATCAACCTCATACATGACAGGAATGGTATCGTAAACCAGCATATCCTGCGCCTGATACGATTTTTCACATTCCATGGCCATTGAATCGATGATATCAGAGGTGATTTCTTTGGATTTATTTAGCTTACGACGAACTGAAGCATGTACGATTTTCATGCTTTTTCCGCCGAACGCAGTGGAAAATTTTTTGATAGGTTCACGCAGGCCGGCGCTGTTTTGTAACTCTTTCAGCAACGCAACCACGTTGAAAGCCGTTCCCGAGGGATGTCCGATAATGCCATTTTTTATCTCATCTACTTTTCTAATCTCTTCCGACACTATTTTTATGGCATAATCCTCTCTCACCTCAGCGGCAATAGCCCTGACTCCCGTACCGGCAAAGTCAAAAGCCACCAATCTGTTTATCTCCTCTTTTCCTTTCATTTCTTATTCCAACAATTTGATTGTCGTATTGTAAGTCTAATTTCTCATACCTGTTCCAGCCCATCACCTTAAAACCCTGATTATACAAGCGATAAACCCGACTCAGCTTTTCCTCGTAATCATCCAGGCTTCCCAATAGAATCACGGTACTGCCCACTCTGGGAACCAGTTCAACCTTCATATCCTCTCTGACATGAATCTGTGATATCTGTGCATTCCAGAAACTGTGCTTCCCGATAAAATCAACAAAATCATACAAAGGCCCTTTAGCCATCGACCGGGTAACCCTGCCTGTAACCACAGGAACATAAGCTACCGCATGCAAAGGCACGGGCAATATCTCTTTGTGCTGATCCACATAGTAGTTCTCATTGGCCATAACCAAAAACTTGGGTTCCCGTAGCGATACATCTACAAACACACAACCATCGGGAGTATGGTAGCAAAGAGCCTGCTTCACCAGCGGATTTTGTTCAAGAAAGCGTTCGATCTGCTCCGTTTGCAGGCGGTTCAGCGACTGACCAATAGGGTGCAGGTCGTTATCCCTTAACATATCGTTCAATTCTCCGGACTTAATCAGTTCTATCTTTCCTTCTACATTAATAACCAGATCCTTACATTTGACATCGCTCTCATCCACCGAAAAACGAATCAATGCGAAAACCAGGTATCCCAATACGATTACGACACCGGTTATCAAAAAAATATAACTGATTACTTTTCGTTTCATATACTTACTGCCGGCTCCTCCAGAGGTTCCCCGGTATTTATTTTTTTTTGTTTGATAACCCTTCGGATTTCAGGTACCAATGTATCGATATCGCCGGCACCGAATGTTACCAGCACTTCGAGATCATCTCTTTTTTCCAACAGACTGATCAACTCACTTTTCGGACAATACTGTTTCTTATCCAGTGTCATTTTATTCAGAATAAGCTCCGAATTAACTCCTTCAACCGGCAACTCACGGGCAGGATAAATATCCAGCAGGATTAATTCATCCAGCGTTGAAAGTACCTGTGCAAATTCATCCGCGAAATCTTTGGTACGTGAATACAGGTGTGGCTGAAAAATCCCCGTGATCTTCCTTTCAGGATACATTTCCCGGATGGAAGTTATGCCTGCGTGCAATTCACTCGGATGGTGAGCGTAATCATCAATATAAACCGTATCTGCTGTTTGACACACGATATTAAAACGCCGGTAGACACCGGAGAAAGAAGACAAACCTGTTCTCAATTCTTCTGAAGTTACCCCGCTTAACCAGGCCAGCGCCATAGCAGCCACGCTGTTTTCCACGTTGATTTTCACCGGGACACCCAGCCTGACATCCGCGATAGTTTCAGTCGGCGTTACAAAGTCAAAACGAATCTCTCCCGGCATGCTACGGATATTAGCTGCATGAAAATCGCCCCCTTCATCCATGGAATAGGAATATAATTTCACACCTTTTTGCAAGGTCGGGTGAATATCCAATCCTTTTCTGATAATGAGGGTTCCTCCCGAACGAACCAGTGAAGCAAAATACTCAAAACTTTCTTTCACTGCCTGATGGGTTTTGTAAATATCCAGGTGATCGGCATCCGCTGAGGTTATCACCGCCATATAGGGTGTCAGGTGGTGAAAAGAACGATCGTATTCATCTGCCTCGATCACCACAAAATTACTTTCTTTAGACAACAGAAGATTTGTGTTGTAGTTATTGGATATTCCCCCCAAAAACGCATTGCAATCCACTTGTGACTGACGGAACAAATGGGCTGTAATTGTCGACGTAGTCGTTTTCCCATGCGTACCGGCAATACAAACGCCTTTGCTCTGACGGGTAATGTAACCGAGCACTTCAGCCCGTTTCATGATGTTAAACCCTTTTTCACGAAAGAAAACCAACAGAGGATTATCTTGCGGTATTGCTGGAGTCAAAATCACCAATGTTTTGTTTTTATCCAGAAACTTCGCCGGAATATCCGAACTCTTATCATCATAAGAAATGTCTATTCCTTCGGATTGTAAAGTCTTGGTCAGTGTAGTGCAAGCACGGTCATATCCGGCTACTTCAAAACCGTGGATTTTATAATACCGGGCAATGGCACTCATACCAATTCCACCAATACCGAGAAAATAGAATTTCGTAAACTTTTTCATCTAATACAGTTAAAATTTCACTAATAATTTTTTTACTTCTTCAGCAATTCGACCTGCCGAATTTTGCTCGGCTAAATTAAGAATATTTTTGCTAAGAGCAGTCATTTTTGAAGTATCCTGAATTAATTTTAATGCCTCAGGAATCATTTTATCTTTCGCTTCCGCATCCCTGATCATCACAGCAGCATCGTGCTTCACCAATGCCATGGCATTTTTGGTTTGATGATCTTCGGCAACATTAGGAGAAGGCACCAAAACAGCTGGTTTGGCAAGGAGACATAACTCCGAAATCGAACTTGCACCGGCCCTCGAAATAACCAAATCGGCTGCTGAATAGGCATAATCCATACGTGAAACAAAAGCGGTTACGATAATTTGCTTGCAGCCAAAGGGTTTAAAAGCCTTTTCAGCATCTTCTATGTAGAATTTCCCTGTTTGCCAAATGACCTGTACCTCTGAATTCGCAAGAGTTTCCAAATGGGCAATCACACTTTGGTTGATAGTACGGGCGCCCAGACTGCCTCCCACAATCAGTATGGTTTTTTTTGCAGGATCCAGGCCGAAAAACTGATAAGCGGCTTCGGCTTTGGGAGCCACAGCAAACAAATCCTGTCGCACCGGATTACCTGTTTTCACAATTTTATCTTTGGGAAAGAACCGCTCCATCTCATCATAAGCCACACAAATGCGGGCAGCTTTTTTTGCCAATAATTTATTCGTCACACCTGCATAGGAATTTTGCTCCTGAATGAGCGTTGGAACTCCAAAAGCCGATGCTGCGCGCAACACAGGCGCACTGGCATATCCGCCCACGCCGATAGCCACATCAGGTTTAAATCTGCGGATAATCTTTCTCGCTTTGAGAATGCTTCGCAAGAGATTCCACACAACCTTTACATTTCGCAACATATTTTTTCTGTCGAAGCCACTGACAGGAAGTCCTTCTATCGGATATCCGGCTGCAGGTACACGTTCCATTTCCATTCTGCCCACAGCACCCACAAATAAAATATCCGCATCCGGGTAAGATTCCTTCAGGGCATTAGCAATGCTGATGGCCGGGAAAATATGCCCCCCGGTTCCCCCGCCACTGATGATAAACCGGGGTTGTCTATTGGATGTCGTCGTATTCTTCTTCATTGTCATCTTCTATTACAATTTCTTCTGTAAGGGCGTTATTCCCAGCCTGTTCTTCTTTAATCTGCCGGGTAATGCCAAGCAAAATACCAAAATATATACTCGTGATGAGGATAGACGTTCCCCCGCGACTAATCATGGGAAGCGGCTGCCCGGTCACCGGCCCCAGACTGGTGGCAACCGCCATGCTGACAAAAGCCTGCAATACGATCATCAGCGAGAGGCCAATCACCAGAATCGCGGGAAATACGGTTTTACTCATTGTCGCTATCCTGCCAGCCCGAAAAAGCAATACCATATAAAGCAAGATGACAAAAACACCTCCAACCAACCCCATTTCTTCCACAATAATCGCGTAAATAAAATCGGAATATGCCTGCGGCAGGAAATCACGCTGTACACTGTTACCCGGCATAACCCCAATCACACCACCCCTTGCAATGGCAATCCTGCCATGTTGTACCTGCAAGTTCTCATCATTGATCACATATTTGTCTTCTTTTTCTTTATCTTCGGAAAGATAACGATCGATACGTTTTTCCCAGGTATAGGCTCTGTCAAACATCTTAGGCATACTTTCCTGCGGGAAAATCTTAATCGCTGCAAAACCAAAAACACCCAAGCCAACAATGGCAGCAATAATCAGCACAAGTTTCCTGGTGGATATTTTACCAATGAACATCATGATCCAGATAACACCAAAAAGCAATACAGCTGTTGAGAAGTTCTCCAGCAAAATCAAAAAACAAACGATAGCAGACAGCACCATTAAAATCCGGAAGAATTTTTTCTCATTTGCTGCCGAGTTTTTTATCCGTGCAATAAAATCCGCAGCAATAATAATCAGGGATAACTTACCTAATTCCGACGGTTGAAACTGGAAACCACCCAATTGTAACCAACGAGTAGCATCATTTTCAGTTTTACCCTTAAACAGCACCAACACCAAAGTCACCATCGAGAATGCCAACAGTACAAACGCTCCGATACGAATAAATTTCGCAGGAATAAAGTGCACCAGAAATGCGATAAATGCTCCCATTCCCAGGAACAATACGTGACGCAGCATCGGCGCGGTATGATTAATCGATTTGAAAGCCAGCGTACTCGAAGCACTGAACATTTCCACTGCCGAAATAATACACAAACCAATGAATACAGCCCATATTACTGCATCACCTTTGAGATATTTCTTTAATATTGAATCCATGTTGAATATATTTTGTCCACCGTAGAGGCAGGGCATGCCCTGTCTCTACGGTGGTCGCTTTTCACAGCGCCCTCACGCATTGCTTGAACTGCCGTCCTCTGTCTTCGTAATTCTCGAACAAATCGAAACTCGCGCAGCAGGGCGACAACAGTACCGTATCTCCCTCATTTGCAAACTGGTATGCTTTACCAACTGCTTCTTCCATTGAAAGGGCATCAGTAATCATTTCTTTCTTTCCATCGAAATAAGCATGCAATGGTTTATTATCAACTCCCAAAAACACCAATGCACGCACCTTATCCCGCACCAAATCCTCAATTTCGCTGTAATCATTACCTTTGTCAGTTCCTCCCAATATCAGCACAACCGGCGTTTTCATACTTTGCAGCGCATACCAACACGAGTTAACATTCGTGGCTTTTGAATCGTTCACAAATTTCACATTGCGAACGGTAGCCACATACTCAAGCCGGTGCTCCACTCCCTGAAAATCGAGCAGAGACTGCCGGATAACTTCTTTTTTCACATCAAGCACTGCAGCTGTAAGTCCGGCTGCCATGGAATTATAAGTGTTGTGAATTCCCTGTAAGGCTAATTCTGATGTTGGCATAACAAATATTGTTTTTAAGGTATCGATAATTAGTTTCTCTTCTTCTAAAAAAGCTTTGGTTTTTTCCGATTTCTCAAGCGCGAAAGGGTAGATTGCCGATTGTATCTTTCTCTTCGCCATCTCCTTCTGAATAACCGGGTCCTGTTCCCAATAAATGAAGGCATCCTGTTCCGTCTGATTCTGCGTAATTCTGAATTTCGCATCCACATAATTCTGAAATTCATAATTATAGCGATCCAGATGATCAGGCGTGATATTCAGCAAAACAGCGATATCTGCTTTAAATTCGAACATGTGATCAAGCTGAAAACTGCTTAGTTCAATTACATAATATGCATGTGGTTCCAGTGCAACCTGTAAAGCTAAACTATTTCCGATATTGCCCGCCAAACCAACATCCAAACCTGCATTTTTCAGGATATGATAAATCAGTGATGTCGTGGTCGTTTTTCCGTTACTTCCGGTAATACAAATCATTTTGGCATCCGTATACCGTCCGGCAAACTCAATCTCGGAAATCACCGGAATACCTTGCGCCACTATTTTCTTCATTAAGGGAGCTTTATCAGGGATACCCGGACTTTTAATCACCTCATCTGCATTGAGAATCAGGGATTCTGTATGTTGTTTCTCTTCCCACGGAATCCGATGTTCTTCCAGCATGGCTTTGTAGGATGATTTGATGGCGGATAAGTCCGACACAAAAACATCGAAACCTTGTTGCTGCGCAAGCACTGCTGCACCCGTTCCGCTTTCACCTGCACCTAATATAACGATTCTCTTCATGTAAATAATTTTACCATATAAGTCATATAAGTTCCATATAAGCATTCATACAAACATCCAGTTCCTTCAGTTTTTTATGTTCCACTTTCTGAGCAAAGTCGAAAAATGTATTTTCCCAACACTTATATGACTTATATGGTTTCATTCATCTTATTTTCAACGTTATAATCGTCAGCGCACCCAAAATTAACCCTATAATCCAGAACCGGATTACAATTTTCGATTCGGGCAATGCTGTTTTCGGATTCTGAATCAGGGCAGGAACGCTGCCGTCACCCGGTTTTTGATAATGGTGATGTAAAGGCGCCATTTTAAATATTCGTCTTCCTTCTCCATATTTTCTCTTGGTATATTTGAAGTAGCCGACCTGCAACATCACCGACAAATTTTCAACTAAGAATACGCCACACAAAATCGGTATCAGCAATTCTTTGCGAATGGCAATGGCAAATACCGCAATAATACCACCTATGGTCAGACTGCCTGTATCGCCCATAAAAACCTGAGCCGGAAAAGCATTATACCACAAGAATCCAATCGTAGCGCCAATGAACGCCCCCGCAAACACGAGCATTTCACCTGTCCCCGGTATATACATGATATTAAGGTAACCGGCATAATTCACGTTACCCGACACATAAGCCAGGATACCGAGTATCACCCCGATAATTGCCGAGGAGCCTGTCGCCAATCCATCTAGCCCATCAGTCATATTCGCTCCATTCGAGACGGCTGTCACAATAAAAATTACAATCAACACGAAGAATATCCAACCATAAATTTGAGATTTCTCGCCCATAAACTTAAAAGCATCCGCATAGTTCAGGTTGTTATTCTTGAAGAACGGGATAGTAGACTTGGTTGATTTCACATCATTTTTAGCATATTGCACATCTTCTACGCGGTTGGTTTCTCCTTTTATCTCAATATTTTCGCGTATGACCACATCCGGACTTAAATACAAAGTCAAGCCGACAATAAGTCCGAGTCCCACCTGTCCCACAATTTTAAATCGACCGCTTAATCCTTCTTTATTCTTTCTGAACACCTTGATATAGTCATCCAGAAAACCAATGGCACCCAGCCAAACCGTTGTGATAATCATCAGCAGGATGTAGATATTGGTGAGATTCGCGATTAACAAAGTCGGCACCAGTATTGCAATGATGATGATGATACCGCCCATGGTGGGAGTTCCTTTTTTCGACATTTGTCCCTCCAGACCCAGATCACGCACAATTTCACCGATTTGTTTCCTTTGCAGGAAATCGATGATTTTTCTTCCGAACAAAGTCGATAAAATCAACGCCAGGATAAAGGCAACACCTGTCCTGAACGATATGTAGTTAAACATTCCCGCTCCGGGAAAATCAAACGCTTTGTCTAAGTAAGTAAATAAATGATATAGCATAATATAGTGGTTAGTGGTTAGTGGTTAGTGGTTAGTGGTTAGTGGTTAGTGGATAATTAACCACTGACCACTATCAACTTACCACTATCAGTATTATCTGTTTCTTTTTGATGTATTTAAAATTGTTGTACTCATTTTCATTAATTCAATGGCATCTTTGATTATGTTATTAAATTGAATTTCTGTAATATATTCTGTTGCATATAAAAGTTCTAACCAATAAATCGATTCATTACATTCTTTTTGAACTATGGCCATTTTATGTATAAAGTCCGACTTACTTTCTCCTTGTTCAGCTTCTCTGTGATTAGCAGCAATGGATGTTCCAGCACGAAGCAATTGCTTACTTAACACGAACTCCTTCTTTTCTTCACAAAGAAATTTATATAATCTTACTATTCTCACTGCAAAAGCAAAACTCTTTTGCCTAAAAACATTCTTCATAGTTACTAAATAATCAATTATCCGATATAAACAAACAATTCCTCCTGCACCAAAACTAACCACTGACCACTAACCATTGACTACTAATTTAACTTCCTCCCTGTCATCAAAATGATGTTTCACTCCCTGTATGATTTGATAGTTTTCGTGGCCTTTGCCGGCAATGAGCACAACATCACCGGGTTGTGCCAGGGCGCAAGCCGTTTTAATGGCTTCACGACGATCGACA
>JARKQF010000016.1 GCA_029973975.1 Paludibacter sp. | reverse complement strand
GCTTAGTTCGCGTACACGTGTGAAAACGCTTACCACCGATACGGTGATTGCCAATTCCAGATTTTTTGATAACGATGTGAACAAGGTACCCAAAACAGCGCTTACAGTAGGAGTAGGTACTGTACTTGATGCCAGGGAAGTGCTTATCCTTGTCAACGGTCATCATAAAGCCCGTGCGCTCTATCATGCCGTGGAAGGATCCATCAACCAGATGTGGACGATCAGTGCCTTGCAGTTGCATGAAAAAGGGATCATTGTGTGCGATTACGATGCCTGCGCCGAACTGAAAGTGGGTACTTACAAATATTTCCTCGATATTGAGCATGATAATCTGAATCCCGATTCACTCCTGTAGTGTATTGGTTGGTACATTGCCAATTCTATATAACCGCTACCGGTTTAGAAAACAAAAAGTGTGGGCTCCTGTCTGCACTTTTTTTCTTGATGCCTTAACGTTTTTTACTTGATCTTTAACAAGTTCCGTCGATTATTAAGTGAACAAGACCCGTTTATTGTTTGTTTACCGAGAAATCACAGTATCAATTGCACAGAAAATGAACAAGGTAAAAAATACATTTCGTCTGCTTCCGGGTCTGCTGTTTTTGCTGATTCCTTTTCTCCTTTTTTCGGAAAACAGGAAAAGTGAAACAGAGATAAAAGTGGTCGATTTCAAACAATTTCAACCTTTGTTGGAACAAAAGGATGACACGATATATGTGGTGAATTTCTGGGCCACATGGTGTGCTCCCTGTCTCAAAGAGATACCCTATTTTGAACAGTTTGGTGAAAAGTACCGTGACAGGAATGTAAAGGTGCTTATGGTAAGCCTTGATATGAGTAACCAGTTAGAAACGAAACTGATCCCCTTTGTTGAAAAGGAGAAGATGAAGAATGAGGTCATTCTTTTGGATGATCCCAGGTTCAATGATTGGATACCTTTGGTGGACAAGGGCTGGACCGGTGCCATACCTGCTACGCTTATCTATGGGAATGGGTTCAGGAAATTCTATCCGCAGGAACTTACTTTGGCCGAACTGGAAGAGATTGTAAAACCGCTATTGGCTAATTAACGTTTTCGTTAAGCAATACGAGCAGAAGGCAAAACTTGTTTGCATTATGCCGTTGCGAGAAAACGCCTAATGTAATTGAACATTTTAAAATGACAGTAACAATGAAGCAATTTTTAATTTTATCAGTTTTGATGTTGAGCGCTTTATCATTAAGTGCACAACCTATTGCAGTTGGGTCTGTTGCACCTGACTTCTCATTGAAGAATATCGACGGTACGACTGTTTCGCTGTCCGATTATGCGAATGAGAAAGGTGTAATGGTAATCTTCTCTTGTAATCCGTGTCCTTACGTGATTGCGTATGAAGACCGTATGATCGCTTTGCATAACGAGTTTGCCCCGCAGGGAGTTCCGGTGGTGTATATCAACCCCAATGATCCGGTACAGTCACCTGCTGACGCTTTAGAAGAGATGCAAAAGAGAGCTGCCGAGAAAAATTTTCCTTTTCCCTATCTGGTGGATGAAGGACAGCAGGTGTACCCGGCCTATGGAGCTACCCGTACTCCTGAGATTTTCCTGTTGAAAAATGAAGGTAACGGTCGCTTCGTGGTAGTGTATACCGGAACCGTAGATGATAATTATCAGGATGCTGCGGCTGTGACAGTACCTTATGCCGCCAACGCGGCGCGTGCCTTGTTGGCAGGCGAGAACCCTGACCCTGCAACTACGGTGGCGATTGGATGTACTATAAAACCAAAGAAATAATAGTTTTGGGTTATTAAAACGCAGAATAAATAATGCGGAATTTTATCCGCCGGATTGCAATCCTCCTTTCGGGAAGTATGCAGGTTCCGGCGGATTTTTTGCTTTTTTCAATAGCCGATGTTCGCCTTCAATTTTTTGAAGTTTACTTTATTTGACGACATTCAGTTATTCTTGTCTTTCGGCTTAATGCCACAGGCCTCTCCTGTGGGTTCATCTTCGGAACGATACCATATATCTTTGTAATCATCAGGCCTCCTGCGGAATTTTGACAGGATATAGGAGCATGAAGGGATTACCTGATATCCGTTCTCCCGTGCATAATTGACCATCTCATTGAATAATCTTCCGGCAATACCTTGCCCTTCCAGTTCCGGACGTACGCCTGTATGATAGGCGTTCAGCAGATTGTCTTTTATCTCGAAATCCAGTTCAGCAACCTGCCGCCCTTCCTGTTCAATGAAAAAACTACCCCGGTTACTGTTGTCTATTCTGAATTGTATATCCATATCATTCAATTTTAATTTGTGACCTGTTTGTGATCTATCTATTAAAACATATTCCTCTTCTGATTTGTTGAGTCGTAAAGTGCTTTACTTGTTAAGCAAGGAAAAAAGATTGAACCGGTACGGAGTTTGTGGAAATGTTAAAAGTGATATCCTTATGGGTTGAAAATGAGCTTTTTGTAATTTTCTTCGAAAAATACTGTGAAAAAAGATATTATTTTTTGTGTAGAATGAGCAAAAATGCATAACTTTTGTCTTTGAAATTTAAATAAAGACAAAACGATAGTGGGAATATTTTTACAAGATACAGCCGCAACAATATGTAGCACTTCAGTAAAAAGGGGATGTTGCATGTGTATGTGTATGGACATGTGTATGTCCTTCAGGCGATGTTGTGTCGGAGTAGAATAAAAGAACAATAGAATATATTACATTAATATAGAACTCTCCTGATACAATAAATATCAGGAGAGTTTTTTTTATCTTAGGTTAGAGTCAATTAAAAAAATCAAAATATTAAAGAACAATGAGTAAATATTTTATCCAATATAACGATGACACCTGTACTACATGTTGTATGACGATGTGTTGCTGTATGGCTATGTGTATGGTCAGGAATCATATCGTATTGGATAGGGGAAAATAGTATTATAATAAAAACATAAAACATAAAAAACTCCACCGATACGGCTTCGGTGGAGTTTTTTTTGCTCAATATTAATTATTAAAAAACGAATGACAATGAAAAGATTTGGATTTATTAGGTTATCATTAGTAGTTGCTGTATTGTTTTCTACAAACGCTATAGCTCAGCAGAATTCCAGGGAAGTGATTTATATCAGGAGCGCCCGCTTCGCCACGCCGCTTATAGAAAAATGGGCATCCGAGTATGAAAAAATAAATCCCCAAATAGAAATTAAGTTTGCGGAAGGTCAATCGGCCGGTGAAGATGCCGATTTAAGTATGATCAGTTCTGTCAACGGGGAAAGAGTAGAAAATGTAAATCAGTCTGTATCATATGCCGGACGGTATGCTTTGCTTCCGGTTACCAATGCGGACAATCCGTTGTTAAATGAACTGAACCGGAAAAGATTAAATGGTAAGAGGTTGGAAGATCTGTTTTTTGACAAGGATAATCTCGATGAATATTCCGACTCATCGGATAAACAAAAATATGATATAACGATCTATTCGGGTACCAATAGCAATTCCTTTGCCGGCACCTTTGCCTCTCACTTCGGATATTCTGCAGCTGATATCAGAGGGCGAAAAATATCCGGTGACGATATTTTCCTTATAAATGCCATACAGAAAGATAATTCAGGGGTCACGTTTAATAATCTCAGTTATATCTTCGATATTGATACCCGAGGATTGAAAAACGGCTTAGCCCTTATTCCGTTGGATATAAAAAAAGAACAGCGTGAAATATTGCAGGAAGCCAATATTGACAAGACCATAGCTCTGCTCGAAAATGAAAGGATATCACTCATTCCTGTTGAAAATATCGGATTCGTTTATCAGGAGAATAATATTCCGGCAAAAAGATTTTTGAAATGGATCCTCTCCGAAGGACAAAAGTATAATCAGGAATACGGTTTTCTTAAGGTCGAAGAGGCCATTTTATCAGCCCAATTGAAAAAAATTGAGGATTTGCTTCTTACAGCTTCATTCTGAATTATTTGATAATAAGCGCTCCCATTAGCCAATTGCAGTCGGACGCGGAAGCGCTTATATTCACTCTAAAAAAATTAGAATATGACAAATATATCACTTTTTCAGAGGAACATACCATTGTTCCGGCTATTAAAAAAATGTATTTATGCTTTTTTAATCCTTCTTTGGTGTTCTTTCAACGCTTACGGGCAGGAAACTATACGGGGGATAGTCGTTGATAAAGATAATCAGCCGCTTCCCGGAGTTGCTGTGGCCATAAAATCAACAACTACGGGAACGGCAACCGATATAGACGGGAATTTCAGTTTTATCACGGATCGATCGCTTCCGCTCACATTAACGGTTAGTTTCCTGGGATACAGAACACTGGAAATTGATGTGTATGAGGCAAATGAAATTATAACAGTAACCTTGTCGGAAGATATTAATTATCTGGATGAAGTGGTTGTGGTTGGTTACGGTACAGCTAAAAAATCCAGCTATACGGGCTCGGTCGCTGTTGTTGGAGCCAGAGAACTGGAAAAACTGGAAATTACTTCTGTCGGGAAGGCTTTACAGGGGACGGTCCCGGGACTTCAGTCAGTTTCTTCTGCGGGTCAGCCCGGTAGCGATGCTTCGCTATATGTGCGC
>JARKQF010000006.1 GCA_029973975.1 Paludibacter sp. | reverse complement strand
TGGTTGAATAATAAGAGGTTTCAATAAATGGATTAAATATTAATGTAAATTAAAAAAATGAATATTATGAAAAAACTTTTTACTCTTGTAGTTTTTTCGCTTTTTGCGATCGCTACTATACATGCAGAAATGGTATTAGCTTTTGAAATGCAAACGAATAAAGCCAGTGGTTCAACAATTTCTTTGGGTTTTGTTGCAGGAGGTGCTCAAACTGTTGGGGTTGACTGGGGTGATGGTAATATTATTACATATACAGGGATATCAAATAATATTGGTACAGTAACTACAAAAACAGCTACTACTACGGTTAATCAAGCAATTATTAAGGTATATGTGGATGGGTCTTCTATTACAAATTTTGTTTGTTCAAACAATGGTTTGATCTCACTTGATCTGAGTCGGGCTAATGGTTTATTAAGATTAACGATTTCAAACAATGCACTACCTTCAATTAGTGTCAGTACACATACTGGATTGCAACAATTTTTGTCAATAGGAGGAACAAACAACTGCAGGGGAATCGACTTAAGTGCTAATACAGCTCTCACAACTTTAACCATTCGAAATGGAGGATTGAAGTATGCTGCTGATTTAGACATTTCAAACAACGTTAATATTAATGCTTTAAGTCTACAGAATGATGGTCAGGTCAATGCAAATAGTCTTAATGCATGTTCGTTAGACTCAGTATATAATGCTTTGCCAGATAGAACCGGAAAATCACCTGTTGGGACAATTTTTGTTGGTAGAAGTGATTACACAAAACTTCCGGATAATGATTATAACGGAAGTGATGCAACAATTGCAACGGCTAAAAACTGGCAAGTGAAAATAGCTACCAGTAATGCTCTGTTAACCACAGACGGCGGTGCTTGCATAACTACTAACAACCTTTCTCCCGAATCAACTCCTTTTAATTTATACCCCAATCCAACTAAAGGCATGGTTCAAATAAACATTGCTGGCGAAACAACTGGTCGTCAGTTGCGGGTCATGGATATTACAGGCAGATTGATGCATGAGAGAGCAATTACTTCAGCAGAAATGACCCTGGATACCAGTGGTTTCCCCAAAGGTGTGTATCTAATCAGCACCGGCAGAAATATTCAAAAATTAGTGGTTGAATAATTTTCGTGTCTAAATAAGATTTTCTAACCCTACCACCCTGAAATTCAATATTTGTGTTTGAATTCCAGGGTGCTAAGGATTACTATCCCTAGTCAATAAAAGTTTAATAATAAAAAATAGATGTATGAAAAGAGCAGGTATCATTTTATTATGTGTAATATTCTCAGTCAGTGCAATCGTTGCTCAACCCCGGGTGATGACGCTTAAAACCTCAAAAACCAAAGGCGAAACCATCGAACTAAAAATGGTTGCTGGTGGTAATGTAAGCATTGATTTAGGAACAGGAGTAGCCGAACCGGTACAAGTTTCAAAAAACTTCAGTCAACCTACATCGCATACTTTTACTTTACCGGTGAATAATGCCGAAATAAAAATCTTTGGAAATAACCTGACGTATCTCGATTGCAGTAAAAATGCCTTAACCGTGTTGGATGTTAGCGATAACACCTATTTAAGAACATTGAGATGCCAGAATAATCAGTTGAGATCTTTAGATATTAGTAATAATAATGCATTGACTTTCTTGTGGTGTATGATGAACCTGCTGGAAGAGTTGAATGTAAAAAACAATTCTGAACTGGTACAGTTATCGATCACCGGAAATAAGATTACTTCATTGGATGTTTCTAAGAATGCAAAATTGAACACCTTGCTTTGTGCACAAAACAGGTTAGGAAATTTGGATGTTTCAAACAACCCCGCACTAAAAGCGCTTGACGTGAGAAATATTGGTATGAGTAAGTTAGATGTAAGCAAAAATCCGAATCTGGTATCCCTTTCCATTCAAAACGATGGACATTACAATGCTAACAATTTCTCGGCATGTGCTCTGAATGAACTTTATAATTCACTACCTGTACAAATGGGTATTATCAATGTTGTGAACAGTTTGTACAAAGGTCGTGTAAACAATGATATTGATGGTAGCAATAAAATATTAGCTAATAACAGAGGCTGGTTGGTGTACGATGTTAACGGGAAAAAGGAACTAACCGGTGATGGCGGTGCCTGTAAATAAAATACATATATGAAACGAACATGAACTAATTTAATCAATTATTCCACCCGTGTGGATGATTAAATTAGTTCATCGAGAGTTCCATACGACAACTAAAAAATAAAATTTAAACGTATGAAAATTCGCAATATTCTTTCGTTATATCTGTTGTTTCTGTCATCGGTTATTAGCATGGCAACATCAACAAATGCTGTGGTACCTACAGAAAAAGCTTTCCTGAAATTACCTGCAATTTTCAGCCGGAACATGGTGTTGCAGCGCGAAAAACCGGTTGTTATTTATGGACAGTCGGCTGCCGGGGCGCAAGTCAATGTGGTACTGAATCAGATACAAAAAAGTACCAATGCTGATGTTAACGGGATGTGGAAAATTACCTACGACCCGTTAGCGGTAGGAGGACCTTATCAAATGACAGTGTCAACTGCTGATACTACCATAACTTATCCCAATATTTTATCAGGAGATGTATGGCTGTGTGGCGGACAGTCGAATATGGCTATGCAGTTGGTTGGTGAACAGTTTATGCGGGATGAGATGCCTGTTGCCAAAATCCCCAACTTACGCTTAATAAGGATGCCACTGCAGGCCTCAGGCAATTTGAATAATGTTCAGACCGGTAATACCTACTGGCTCGAATCAGACAGTGTGAGTGCCAAATTATTTTCAGCCATTGGTTATTATTTTGGAAAAAGGATGCACCAGGAAACAAATGTTCCTGTTGGGATGGTTGCAGTAGCCTGGGGTGGCAGTACGGTAGAATCCTGGATCAGTCGTCAGGGATTAACGCCATTTGATGATTTCAAACCTTTCCTGGAAGAGTTAGATACCAGCATTGTTTCAGTAGAAGAATTAAACAGACGTGCTGCTGTTGAATTGCAACGGAGAAACGAAGCAATAGCAGCAGGTAAATCTCCTGAAACTGATCCGTATACTCCTTATGCTTTACAACATTTTCCAACTGTATCTTACAACGGAAATATTAATCCGATAAAGGATTTTCCGGTTAAAGGCGTTATTTGGTATCAGGGTGAAGGAAATGTATCCAGAGCATGGCAGTACCGGTCGTTGTTCCCGGCTCTGATAAACGACTGGAGAACGATGTTAAATAATCCGGATATGCCTTTTTATTTTGTTCAATTACCGAACTATGGGGTGGTGCGCGATTATCCTTATACCAGTCAGTGGGCCGAATTACGTGAATCGCAGGACAAAGCCCTGGCTTTACCTAATACAGGTATGGTTGTAAGCATTGATATCGGAGCCTGCGACAATCTGCATCCTATCAACAAAAGAGATGTCGGATATCGTCTGTCAAACATCGCTTTGAAAAATTTATACGGCAGAACGGATATTAACAGTGAATTCCCCCGCTTAAAATCCTATACAATACAGGGAAATTCAATAATATGTGAATTTGACTATGTTGGAACTGGTTTGAAAATATATGGAGGTACAGTAACTGAATTTAGCATTGCCGGAGAAAATAAAGGGTTTTATAATGCTACAGCTACCATCATAGCCCCCAATAAAATACAAATACAGTCGGCCAGTGTTCCTAATCCTGTCGCGGTAAGATATGCATGGAGCAATTGTCCTGTTAACGGATTATTTTACAATAGTTATGACTTGCCACTTACACCATTCAGAACCGATGACTGGACGCTTTCGACTCAACCTCTTCCACCCACTACGAATGATGAGTACATCACGATGAAAACTTCAAAAGCAATCAATTCGGAGATAACCCTCTCGATTGTTGCCGGAGGAAACGGAACTGTGTCTATCGACTGGGGGAATGGCGTTTATCAGCCGGTTGAGCCAGTCTCGTCTAATGTAGGTTCGCCGACAGTTGTGAAAGGGAATACCCTGGCTGATCAGGCTGAGATAAAGATATTTTGTGACGACAAGTATCTTACCTATCTAACCTGTGAGAAAAATGAACTTATAAAACTGGATGTTTCGCAGGCTAAATCATTGCAATATCTGAGGTGTCCGACCAACAAACTTGATAGTATTGACATCAGCAAGAATACTGAACTTCTATTGTTCTACTGTTCATACAATAATATCACAGCGTTGGATGTCAGCAATAATATAAAAATAACCGATTTGCAGATGGGAACTAATAAAATATCGAAACTCACCGGCCTGCAAAATCTGAATTTGTTGCGCATTCTGGCTACCATGGTAAATCCGTTGAATACACTGGATGTGAGTGCTAATACTTCATTACAGACTTTGAATGTACGTAACTCAGGTCTGACAAAACTTGACGTAAGTGCCAATGCAGCATTGACGACCGTAGAAGTGTTCAATGGTGGTTCGACCTATAAAAATGTGTTTACGGCCTGCGGACTGGACTCTTTGTACAGGAGTCTGCCCGACAGAACAGGTAAAACAACAGGAACTATCCGTGTGATCTCTACCATTGCTAATCCTTTATATAATGATGGTGCCGGCAGTGATAAAACTATTGCCAGTGCAAAGAACTGGGCTGTAACTAGTTATACCAAAGAGGCGCTGACAGGTGATGGCGATGGATGTCAAACCTCCGGCTTGATTGAAAATAGGGACTTTCTGGATGCGACAGTAAAACTTAATCCTAATCCTGCAAGAGGTGAGGTGCAGCTTGAGGTTCCGGAAACTATGCTGAATAAGGAAGTGGTAATTCTTGATATGACGGGTAGGGTAGTATTAAGTCGATTACTTACAAATTTGAGTACTCGACTTGACATCTCTATTTGTTCCTCTGGTATTTATTTTGTGAAAATAGGCAATTATGCCCGTAAATTATCTGTGAAATAAAAAACATAATTTATGAAAATAAAACTTCAAATTATATGTTTGCTGACTTTGGCTGTGCTGACACTGCAGGCGAAGGGATTGAAACCTGTTCAGGTGGCTGATACAACTAACACGCTTTCAATAGCTCCGGCCAATACTCAGTTGAAATTACCGGGGATTTTCAGTAATGACATGGTTATTCAGCGGGAGAAACCTGTGACTGTATGGGGAACAACCGTACCCAGACAAAAGGTAACTGTACAGTTGCATGAACAAAAGAAATCGGTGAAAGCCGATGCATACGGGAACTGGAAGGTAAGATTGAAACCACTGCCGGTGGGAGGACCATACGAAATGATTGTTTCGACGCCGGAAACTTCTGTGAAGTATAAAAATATACTCTCCGGAGATGTTTGGTTTTGTTCAGGTCAATCCAATATGGAATTTCAGTTGCAGTACGAGCAAAATGCCGATTCAGAGATACCTGTATCAGCTAATCCGAATATCCGTATGATCAGGATTCCACATAACGTTTCCACCATTGCGTCGAATAAAGAATTCGGACGCACCTACTGGCTACCCTGTAATCCTTCCAGTTCGAAACTTTTTTCAGCGGTAGGATATTATTTTGGAAAAAAAATACAGGCGGAAACGAATGTACCCATTGGATTGATAGGTAGTTACTGGGGCGGTAGTGCAGTGGAATCATGGATGAGTAAAGAGGCACTTGAAGCATTTCCGGTTTTTGATCCACAATTGAAGGAAATTGAAGAGGGGAAAATCTCAATTCAGGATATGAAGAAAAGATTTGAAACTGAAACCAACCGTCGCCTGGCCGTTATAAAAGAGAAAAAGAATCCGAATACAGTGCCTTATACACCTTATGCTTTTCAGCATTACCCATCGTTTACTTTCAATGGGATGGTTTCGCCATTTACTGATTTTGCCATCAAGGGAGTTATCTGGTATCAGGCTGAGAACAATGCTTCACGGGCTCATCAGTATGCTGATTTGTTCAAAGCCATGATCAATGATTGGCGCAAACAATGGAAAGATGCAAAGCTACCATTTTATTTTGTACAATTGCCCAACTATGGTTTAGTCAGGAATATACCTTACGTGAGTCAATGGGCTGAACTCAGGGAATCACAGACAAAAGCGCTGAAATTACCCAATACCGGTATGGCAGTCACAATTGATGTTGGAGGTTGTAAAGATTTACATCCTAAAAATAAACTGGATGTGGGAAATCGTTTAGCTTCTATTGCCCTGAATCAAACTTACGGAGAAAAGGATATTGCTTTCCGATCACCGATGATTAAATCGTTTACAATAAAGGATAATACTATTATTTGTGAATTTGATTATGTAGGTAGTGGGTTGCAAATTATCGGAGGAGAACTAACCGAGTTTTGTATAGCAGGAGAGAACAAAAGATTTTATAATGCCACAGCAAAAATCATTACTCCTAATCAGGTTGAAATTTCAGCTCCTGAGGTAAAGAATCCGGTTGCCGTACGTTATGCCTGGAGTAATTGCCCGGTGAATGGTTTACTCTTTGACAGCGATAATTTACCTGCAAGTCCTTTCAGAACAGATGACTGGCAAATCAGTACACAAGGAGTTTATTAATGTTGCAATCATAAATTGAGTATAAATGAGAAAAGTTTTTTTAATTTTCACGATTAGCGCTTTTACTGTTTTTTCCTTCGCGGGTTGTTTGGGCAAGAAAGCTTCAACTACAAATGGTGACAGTCAATCCTTGTTTTCATCGATGAGCGATACGATTTTATGGATGAGTAATCGCTCCAAATTTTTTCCGTCTGCAGGATGGACTTTTCAGGATGGAGAGTTAACCTTATCAGCAGGAAGAAAAGGAGGTGACCTAATCACCCGGAAACAATATACCGATTTTGAGTTTAGTCTTGAATTTAAACTGACAAAGATGGTTAACTCAGGTGTTAAGTATTTTGTAAATCAGATGACGGATAAATCAAACGGGAAAACCGGATGGATCGGTTTTGAATATCAAATCATAGATGATTTCAGCGGGAATGAAATACCTGCTTATGAAGGAGTAAAAGGCTCAACCGGAGCATTGTATTTGATTTATGAACCGGATTCTGATAAGAAAACTTTAAAACCAGTCGGCGAATGGAATTCTATGCGCATTGTTGTCGATGGCAAAAAAGTTGAGCATTGGTTGAATGGTAAGAAGGTTGTAGATGTTGAAATTGATTCTGATGATTTTAGAAGACGTGTTTCTGAGACTAAGTTCGCCAATTATGATGATTATGGTAAAATGAAAGGTGGACACATTCTGTTACAGGATCATGGAAATGAAATATCTTACAGAAATATTGTGATATCTGAGAAATTAAAAAAATAACAGTTGGTGTTGGAATAACATCAAAATAAATTCAGCATGTGTATGTGTAAATTTTTTAATGTACTCGTTGTCTCTGTCGCTCTCTTTTCGACAAGCATAGTTAATTCCCAGGTTTATGAAACCAGCTCGGTTTCCGTTACGATAAATGACAATAAAATAGTCCGACTTCATAACAAACTGACTGATACCTCATGGACGCTTGAAAGTGCTCCACTCTTCCTGGTTGATGTTTCCGGTGTTGAAACAAAGTTAAAGGCAGTTGCGATGA
>JARKQF010000005.1 GCA_029973975.1 Paludibacter sp. | reverse complement strand
TGAAATTGCTCCGGCTATTAAAAGTTATAAGTTATTACAACAATTTATCAAACAGCTTAACTCGTTATGAATAGAATCAATCAATTGTTCGACAGGAAGCGAAAAAATATACTTTCTGTTTATTTTACAGCTGGCTATCCAAAGTTAGAAGATACAGTCCCGGTATTAAAAGCATTGCAGGCAAGAGGCATTAATCTGGTCGAAATTGGCATTCCTTTCTCCGATCCGATGGCCGACGGACCGGTTATTCAACAGTCGAGCCATATTGCTTTGCAAAATGGCATGAGTATCCGTAAACTGTTTAGTCAACTAACAGATATCCGTGAAAAAATCCACATCCCACTGGTGATGATGGGCTATTTAAATCCGGTCATGCAATTCGGTTTTGAGAACTTTTGCCGTGAATGCAGTCGGGTTGGTGTGGACGGTATGATTATACCCGACCTCCCAATGTCGGACTATCTATTAGAATATAAGCCTGTTGCTGATAAGTATAATCTGAAATTTATTTTTCTGATAACACCGGAAACATCAGAGGATAGAATTCGTGAAATTGATAAGTACACAAACGGATTCATCTACATGGTTTCTTCGGCAGCCGTGACCGGCACTCAGCAATCGTTCGAGAGTCGCGTTGCCTATTTCAACCGTATTAATACCCTGGGATTGAAAAATCCACGGCTGATTGGTTTTGGGGTGTCCAATAAGGCAACTCTGGAGATGGTAAATCAACATGCCTCCGGAGCTATTATTGGTTCGGCTTTTATAAAAACACTTGGAGAGCATGATCAAATTGATACAGCAGTAGATGTTTTGTTGGATAATCTCAAAAAATAGTTATTTTTGTCATGTAATCAAAATCGGACTGCCATGAGAAAATCCCTTTATTTGTTGCTTTTTTTGTGCTCGTTCTTTCCTTTCGATACGTCTGCACAAGATACTTCATCTAATCAGTTAATCGTTACAGAAACGGGTAGTGGAAATCAGAAAGCCTATCCGGTGGTTTTTTATGCTGATACGCTATTTTATATTGATACCCGACAAGCATCTTTGACTGCAGAAGAAAGGGCAGAAAAAACTACTTCAAGACTTGAGAAAATATTTGATGATGATTATTTTATTGTAAATAAGATTATTACATCTCAAAGTGGTAATTATATCGATATAGTTTGTGGTGAGATTATTATCATGAGCATATCGGAACAAGATGCTATAAGTAAGGGTACCAGTAGTCAGGAGCTTGCAGATGAATATATAAAACAGATTCAGGTTGCATTTGAGAAAGCTAAAAATGACAGGAGTTTTATTACTATTATCATCCGTATTGGATTGGTGTTACTTGTGTTAACAGGCATTTGGTTGATGATAAAGCTGATAAAACTGGGACATCGATATGTTGAGAAAAGGATAGCTGACAATAAGGATAAATGGCTTAAGAATCTTTCATATAAAGATTATACTTTTCTGACAGCTGAACAGGAGCTGAATGTTCTTTTTGGGTTGTTGAAGATATTTAAATGGGCAATCATAATTATCTTGGTTTACCTGTTACTTCCTTTGATTTTCAGTATTTTTCCGTTTTCAAGAGGATGGGCGGCCACCTTATTTGAACTGATCTGGAGTCCGTTAAAGAGTATCTTGATTTCAATCTGGAATTATCTGCCGAATCTATTTACAATAATTGTGATTTATTTTGTGTTTAATTATCTGATAAAATTTGTAAAATACATTTTTACAGAGATTGAAGCTGAAAAATTAAAAATATCAGGCTTTCATGCAGATTGGGCACTACCAACATTCAGTATAATTAAATTTCTTTTATATGCGTTTATGTTGGTTATGATTTTTCCCAAATTACCAGGTTCAGACTCTCCGATTTTTCAGGGAGTTTCTGTGTTTCTCGGATTGCTGGTTTCTTTGGGATCTTCCAGTGCAATCGGTAATATGGTGGCTGGATTGGTAATTACCTACATGCGCCCCTTTAAAATAGGCGACCTGATCAAATTGGGTGATGTTACCGGAGAGGTGATTGAAAAAACTTTATTGGTAACTCGTTTACGTACCGTTAGAAACGAAGAAATTACCATCCCCAATTCGGCAGTCCTATCGGGTAACACGACCAATTATTCTGCTTTGGCGAAAGACGAAGGTTTGATTATTCATACGACTGTCACAATCGGATACGATGTACACTGGA
Organism: Paludibacter sp.; assembly: GCA_029973975.1. Taxonomy (GTDB): domain Bacteria; phylum Bacteroidota; class Bacteroidia; order Bacteroidales; family Paludibacteraceae; genus Paludibacter. The sequence continues at coordinate 13,361 of JARKQF010000005.1, read as the reverse complement.
AGACGATGCATGAAGCCTTGTTGGAGGCAGCTTCGAGAACAGCTAATCTGATACCATACAAAAACCCCTTCGTTTTGCAAACCAGCCTCGATGATTTTTATGTGTCGTATCAATTAAATGTGTATACGTCTCAGTCGAATGCGCTTGCTCCGATTTATTCAGAATTACATCAGCATATATTGGATGTGTGCGCCGAAAAAGGTATAGAAATCATGTCACCGCATTATCGGGCTGAAAGAGATGGTAATGAGTCAACTATACCCAAAACGGTTGACAACTCAAAGACAGTAAAAAAATAAGGTGAAGTTTGTACAATCAAAAAATATTTTTTATCTTTGCGCTCCGTTTCGAAGAGGGTTTTAAGCAGCGCTGCCTCAGGCACCTCACCTTCCCGATGTAATTATAATACACAATAAGATGTACGCAATTGTAGAAATTTTGGGTCAGCAGTTCAAGGTGGAAGCCGGAAAGAAACTGTATGTACACCGCATGAACGAAGCTGAAATTGCTTCAGAAGTCGAGTTTGATAAAGTTTTACTCGTTGATAATGCCGGCGCAGTTACCGTAGGTACTCCCGTAGTTGAAGGCGCAAAAGTAGTTTGTGAAGTGGTATCGCACCTGCGTGGTGAAAAAGTGATTGTTTTTCATAAAAAACGTCGCAAAGGATATCGTAAACGCAACGGTCACCGTCAGGATTTTACAGAGTTGAAAATTAAAGAGATTGTAGCTTAATTAACCGATTAAAATTTAGAGAAAATGGCACATAAGAAAGGAGTTGGTAGCTCGAAGAACGGTCGTGAATCGGAAAGTAAGCGACTTGGAGTAAAAGTATACGGTGGTCAGTTTGCCAAAGCAGGTAACATCATCGTTCGTCAACGCGGAACAGTACACCATCCGGGTGAAAACATGGGATTGGGTAAAGATCATACTCTATTCGCATTGGTTGACGGTATCGTGGAATTCAGAAAGAAAAGAAACAACAAATCTTACGTTTCTGTAAAACCAATCGAAGCGAACTAATAAGTTCTGGTCTGAAAGGACTTTAAGACTTTAAAAAAATAACGAATCTCCTGTTGTTTTACCGTAGTGTAAAATTGCGGGAGATTTTTAGTTTAAACCACAAAAGGCACAAAAGGAAGACTAAGAAAACACAAAAGAACAACTAAGAGTTAAAAACTATAAACTAAAGTATACTCATCTCATGTTACTTATGTGATCCAATATTAAATATTTCCTTTTGTGTTTTCTTAGTCTTCCTTTTGTGCCTTTTGTGGTTTAAAACTTAAAAAAAAATAAAATCATGCTTACACTCAAATACATCACCGAAAATACTGCTGAAGTTATAGCCCGTCTGGCTAAGAAGCATTTCAAAGCTGAAGAAATTATTGCTCAGGTAGTTGAATTGGACAAACAACGCAAGCAAACACAGACTGCTGCTGATAACGCACTGGCACAATCAAATGCTTTGTCGAAAGAAATTGGCTTGTTGTTTAAACAAGGTAAAACAGACGAAGCTAATGCTGCAAAAGAAAAAACAGCCGAACTTAAAGAAACCATCCGGGAGTTAACCGAAAAACAGACTTCTTATGAGCAGCAACTGAATGACTTGCTGGTTCAAATTCCCAACTTGCCGCATGATTCTGTTCCGGCAGGTAAACATGCCGAAGACAATGTTGTTGAACGGTCGGGTGGAGTTGTGCCGCAATTGCCCGAAGGTGCTATGCCGCACTGGGATTTGACCAAAAAATATGATTTGATTGATTTTGAGTTAGGCGTGAAGATATCCGGTGCCGGTTTTCCTGTTTATAAAGGTAAAGGCGCCCGCTTGCAACGTGCTTTGATTAATTTCTTTCTCGATCAGGCACGTGAAGCTGGCTATCTGGAAGTACAACCACCTTATGTGGTGAACGCTGCTTCCGGATACGGAACAGGACAATTGCCCGATAAAGAAGGACAGATGTATCATGCTACATTAGATGATTTATATCTGATCCCGACAGCTGAAGTTCCGGTGACTAATATTTACCGGGATGTCATTTTGAGTGAAAGCGAATTGCCGATTAAAAATACGGCCTATTCAGCTTGTTTCCGCAGAGAAGCAGGTTCGTATGGCAAGGATGTGCGCGGATTAAACCGTTTGCATCAGTTTGATAAAGTGGAAATTGTACAAATTCAGCATCCGGACAAATCTTATGAATCTCTTACTGAGATGGTGAATTATGTGCAAACCCTCGTGGAAAAATTAGAACTCCCCTGGAGAATTTTGCGTTTGTGCGGTGGTGATATGAGTTTTACATCGGCACTGACGTTCGATTTTGAAGTATGGTCGGCTGCTCAGGAGCGCTGGCTGGAGGTAAGCTCAGTTTCCAACTTTGAAAACTATCAGGCTAATCGCCTTAAATGTCGCTTCAAAGGAAACGATAAAAAGACCCAACTCTGTCACACCCTGAACGGAAGCGCGCTCGCATTGCCCCGTATTGTTGCGGCGTTGCTTGAAAACAACCAAACGCCGGATGGGATTAGGATTCCCAAAGCGCTGGTTTCTTATACAGGATTTGATGTGATAAATTAAAACGGAAAACGGAGAGCGGAGAACGAAAAACGTGCTGTAGTATACTAAGTCAGTTTAATCTTGAAATAAAGATTCATCTGAGTAACAAATTTTAGATTAATACAACATTAGTTTTCCGCTCTCCGCTTTCCGTTTTCCGCTTAAATATTTATCATTTATTATTGTGGTAATTCAAAATTTATAGTACATTTGTGCCCGAATTGCAATGTCGGGATTACAAAATGAGCCAATTAATCGAACATGCTGGTGTTATTCACCAGATAAATGGGAAACACATCAAGGTACAAATACTGCAGGAATCGGCCTGTGGTGGTTGTCATGCTAAAGGTGCCTGTTCTGCTGCCGACATGAAAGATAAATATGTCGACGTCGAATCAGATGGTTCGGATTACAAGGTTGGTGAACATGTTACTTTATATGGACAAAGTTCCATGGGATTATTCGCCGTTTTGCTTGCATTTGTCATTCCTTTTCTACTCATCCTGCTTACACTTTTTATTCTCAAAAATTATACTGATAACGAAGCTATTTCCGGCAGTATTGCGTTGGGGACATTGCTTCCTTATTTCATTATATTGTCTTTCTTTAATTCCAGATTAAAATCAAAATTAAAGTTTCATATTAAAAGGTATGGGGCTTGATGATGCGTAAAATTCAATAGAGACACATGAGTTTAGTACTGATTTCTTTAATTACCCTGGGGGTAATAGGTTCTGTTGCAGCCGTTATCTTATTTGTTGTTGCAAAAAAATTTCACGTTTTTGAGGATCCGCGGATTGACGAGGTGGAGCAGGCATTACCTGCAGCCAATTGCGGTGGATGTGGATTTCCGGGTTGCCGGGGGTTTGCCGACGCTTGTGTTAAATCGGATGAGCTGGGCGATTTGTTTTGTCCGGTTGGTGGAAACGATACCATGAAGAAAGTGGCGGAAATTCTGGGTAAGGACGCTGTAGCCAAGGCTCCGACTGTTGCTGTTGTACGTTGTAACGGAACCTGTGAACACCGTCCCCGTAACAATGAATATGATGGGGTCAAACATTGTTTTATTGCACATAATCTTTATAGTGGTGAAACCAACTGTTCCTGGGGCTGCCTGGGTTTTGGTGACTGCGAACTCTCCTGTGAATTTGATGCCATCAAAGTAAATCCTATCACAAAAATTCCGGAAGTGGATGATGATAAATGTACTTCCTGTGGTGCTTGTGTACGCGCCTGTCCGAAATTACTGATTGAACTTCGTAAGAAAGGACCGAAAGGTCGTCGTGTGTATGTGAATTGCCGTAATGAAGATAAAGGACATATTACCCGCAAGGCTTGTGAAGTTGGTTGTATCGGCTGTGCCAAATGTCAAAAGGTTTGTCCGCACGAAGCTATTACCATTACCAACAGTTTGGCCTTTATCCACGATGATAAATGTAAGTTGTGTCGCGAATGTGTAATCGTGTGTCCGACCAACGCCATTACGGACGTTAATTTTCCGGCTCCGAAAAAGAAAAAAGAAGAGGCGGCAGCAGTAAATGAATAGCCCGGGGGGTTAACTCGGGGGAAGAATTGGGGGGGTAAAACCCAATGTATTTGAAGAGGAGATTGCCACGTCGCTACGCTCCTCGCAATGACGGTCGATGGATAAGTGATTTATATATAAATAATATAACAACAAAGCATGAAGACTTTCAGAATTGGAGGTGTACATCCGGCAGAAAATAAATTTTCGGCCGGCAAAAAGATTCAACAGGCTGAGATTCCGAAAATGGTTGCCATTCCGTTGGCACATTACATAGGAAATCCAAGTGAGGCAATTGTCAAGAAGGGTGACCTGGTGAAAGTGGGGCAGATGATCGGACAAGCCAATGGATTTGTTTCGGCCAATGTACATGCCTCCGTGTCAGGTAAGGTAAATAAGATTGACGTGCAACTGGATGCTTCCGGATATAAACGTCCTGCCGTATTTATTGATGTAGATGGTGATGAGTGGTTGGAAACCATTGACAGAAGTACTGTTGTCAAAAGAGAATGTAATCTTACCAAAGAAGAGATAATTAAAAAAGTGCAGGATGCCGGCATCGTCGGACTGGGAGGTGCTACTTTCCCCGCTCACGTGAAACTTTCTCCTCCTCCCGGAAAAAAAGCAGAAGTTTTGATTATCAATGCCGTTGAATGCGAACCTTATCTGACCTGCGACCACCAGCTGATGCTGGAGCATGGTGAGGAAATTTTGGTTGGTGTCTCGATTCTCATGAAAGCGCTTGAGGTAGAAAAAGCAATTATCGGTATTGAGAATAATAAACCGGATGCTATCAGTCATCTGAAACAATTAGCAACTGCATTTAAAAGTATTACCATAGAACCCTTGAAAGTGCAATATCCGCAGGGAGGTGAAAAGCAACTCATCGATGCGGTTATCCGTCGTCAGGTGCCCAGCGGCAGAATTCCGGTGGAAGTCGGTGCGGTGGTGTTTAATGTGGGTACAACTTATGCTGTTTATGAGGCTGTACAGAAAAACAAGCCTATGTTTGAGCGTGTTATGACCATCACGGGTAAAGATGCGCCTAATCCTTCCAATTATCGTGTTCGCCTTGGAACTTATCTGTCTCATGTAGTTGAGCAAGCCGGTGGTGTGCCCGAAGGTACGGGTAAAATTATTGGTGGCGGCCCAATGATGGGACGTTCGCTGATGAATCTGAATATCCCGATGGCCAAAGGTAGTGCAGGTGTATTGTACATGCGCGATGAGGAGGCAATCCGTAAACCGGTACAGAACTGTATTCGTTGTTCCAAATGTGTTTCGGTTTGTCCGATGGGACTTGAACCATACCTGCTGATGGCACAAAGTGAGAGAAATATGTGGCCAGAAATGGAAACTGATCGCGTAATGGATTGTATTGAATGTGGCAGTTGTAGCTATACCTGTCCATCGAATCGTCCGTTACTGGATTACATTCGTTTTGGAAAAGCGACAGTAGGAGGTATCATTCGTAACAGGAACGCAAAATAACAAGAAATATATGGAAAAATTAATCATATCGCCCGCACCGCACATTCACAGTGGTGATTCGGTAAGTAAAAATATGACCGGCGTGATTATCGCGCTGATTCCTGCTTTGCTGGCTTCGTTGTATTTCTTCGGACTGGGAGCGTTGATTGTCACTGTGACGTCCATCGTGGCCTGTGTGTTGTTCGAATATCTGATTCAGCGATTTTTAATCAAAGGAGAAAAAACAATATTAGATGGGTCTGCTGCTCTGACAGGTTTGTTGCTGGCATTCAACCTGCCATCCAATTTACCGGTCTGGATGATCCTGATTGGCGCATTAGTTGCTATCGGTGTGGCTAAAATGAGTTTTGGCGGCCTGGGAAACAATCCTTTTAATCCCGCACTCGTGGGCAGGGTCTTTTTGTTGATTTCATTTCCGGTGGAAATGACAACATGGCCGGTGGTTGAACCTTTTTCGATGTCCTATCTCGATGCTGCTACAGGAGCAACTGTACTTTCATTATTAAATGAAGGCAGCTCGGCAATACCATCAGCAAAAGATATGTTTTTAGGTAATATGCCCGGTTCTCTGGGGGAGGTTTCTGCTGTGGCTTTGTTGATTGGTTTGGTGTACATGCTGGTTCGTAAAATCATTACCTGGCATATTCCGGTGAGTATTTTTGTGACCGTCATTATTTTCTCTGGTATATTACATCTGGTCGATCCGGCAGCATACATTTCACCTTTGGTGCATTTGCTTACAGGAGGTTTGATGTTAGGCGCTATTTTTATGGCGACCGATTATGTAACATCTCCAATGAATCCCAAAGGTATGTGGATCTACGGAGTGGGAATCGGGGTGCTGACCGTAGTTATCCGCACCTGGGGAGCTTATCCGGAAGGAGTGTCATTTGCAATTCTCATCATGAACGGATTTACACCCCTGATTAATTTTTATGTGAAACCGAAAAGATTTGGAGAAAAAGCGAAGTAAAAAAATAGCGGAAAACGGAAAGCGAAAAGCGAATAATTAATAGCTAATAGTGCTGGCCGTAGACTGTAGACCGTAGACAATAAAAAAAATGGCAAAATTAGAATCAACTTTCAGAAATATGGTGCTTGTGCTGACGTCAATTACGTTGGTAGCTGCAGTAGCATTAGGTTCGGTGTATAATCTGACCAAAGAGCCTATAGAAGCATCGAAAAGAGCTAAACGGGAAAATGCCATCATGGAGGTATTGCCTCCGGATGTGTCGATAAAAGGAGCCGATACCATTACAATTGAAGGTATGCCGGAGCCGTTTTATGTGTACCAGGCTTATGCCGGCGATGAATTTGTGGGTGCAGCGGTACAGACCTATTCTAAAAACGGATTCAGTGGCGAGATAAAAGTAATGGTAGGCTTTGATGCAAAGGGAAATATTATTAATTACTCTGTGTTGGAACAAAAAGAAACGCCCGGTTTGGGAACCAAAATGGTAGATTGGTTTAAGACAGAAAAAGGAAATCAGGATATTCGCGGACTAAACGGGGCTAAAAACAACCTGAACGTTACCAAAAACGGCGGAGAAGTAGATGCTATTACAGCAGCGACGATTTCGTCCAATGCGTTTCTGGAAGCAATTCGTTATGCTTACGGCGCCTATTCACAAAATTACGATGGATTAACAGGGGCAACTTCAGTTGAAAAGGAAGTAGCTCAAACAAATTAAAGAGGATATATGGCTGCAAATTCAAATTTAAAAACGCTGTTTAACGGCATAATCAAGGAGAATCCAATCTTTGTGATTATGTTGGGTATGTGCCCGACACTGGGTACAACCTCGTCGGCAATTAATGGTTTAGGGATGGGACTGGCAACTACTTTTGTGCTCTTGTCCTCGAATGTTGTTATTTCAATGCTGAAAAACATCATACCGGATAATGTACGTATACCGGCTTTTGTTGTGGTGATTGCCGCTTTTGTTACATTGGTGGAAATGGTGATGCAGGCTTATGTTCCTGCACTGTATGAAAGTCTGGGGCTTTTTATTCCTCTGATTGTAGTGAACTGTATTGTTCTCGGAAGAGCTGAAGCTTTTGCTGCTAAAAATACAGTCGTTAAATCATTTTTTGACGGCTTGGGAATGGGACTCGGCTTTACACTGGCGTTAACTTTGTTGGGAACTACCCGTGAATTGCTTGGGACAGGTAAGGTCTTCAGCATAACGATTTTTCCTGAAAATTATGGTATGCTACTTTTTGTGCTGGCACCAGGCGCATTTATAGCTCTGGCATATCTGATTGCCATATTTAATAAACTGAAAACAACCAAAAATTAATTTTCTGCTATTTTTACTAATTACTGTCAACTAACCACTAACAACTAAAGAATGACTTATATATTAATTTTCATCGGAGCCGTATTTGTGAACAACATTGTGTTGTCACAGTTTCTGGGTATTTGTCCGTTTTTGGGTGTGTCGAAAAAAATTGATACCGCGCTTGGTATGAGTGGAGCTGTGGCTTTTGTAATGACCATAGCAACTATTGTCACCTTTTTAATTCAGGTCTATGTGCTTGAACCTTTGCAGATTGGTTATCTTCAAACCATATCCTTTATCCTCATTATTGCAGCTTTAGTACAGTTGGTTGAAATTATTCTGAAGAAAATATCGCCTGCGCTTTATCAGGCTTTAGGTGTTTTTCTTCCCCTTATTACTACAAACTGTGCGATTTTAGGTGTGGCCATTATGGTTATTCAAAAGGATTTTAACTTGTTGCAAAGTGTTGTTTTTGCTATTTCTACTGCGCTTGGCTTCGGATTGGCATTAATTTTATTTGCCGGTATCAGAGAACAATTAAATTTTGTATCTTTGCCCCGCGGAATGAAAGGTACACCTGCCGCCCTGCTTGTTGCAGGATTACTGGCAATGGCTTTTATGGGATTCGCAGGGATCGTTAAATGATATATTGGCGGGTAGGGACAGGGCATGCCCTGTCCCTATAGCATGCCTTGTCTTAATAAATATGATATAACGCGGCAATAGCTCAGTTGGTAGAGCGTCGGCTTCCCAAGCCGAAGGTCGCGGGTTCGAACCCCGTTTGCCGCTCGGAACAATAAAACTAGTATCAAGCGTGGTAGAGCAATCAATTAAAAAAGTGATCCTATTAGGATCGGGGGCCTTGAAAATCGGACAGGCCGGAGAATTCGACTATTCGGGGTCGCAGGCGTTAAAAGCCATGAAAGAAGAAGGAATTGAAACTATCCTTATCAACCCCAACATCGCTACTATTCAAACATCGGAAGGTATTGCCGATAAGGTTTACTTTCTTCCCATCACCCCTTATTTCGTAGAACAAATTATTATCAAAGAAAAACCCGATGGTATTTTACTTGCTTTCGGGGGACAAACAGCGCTGAACTGTGGTACCGAGATGTATCTCAACGGTACGCTGGATAAGTATAATGTCCGTGTACTGGGAACTTCGGTGGAAGCCATCATGATTACGGAAGACCGCGATTTGTTTGTGAAAAAGCTGAACGAGATTGAAGCTAAAACTCCGGTATCACAGGCTGTTGAAAATCTCGAAGATGCGTTGACAGTGGGTCGTCGTATAGGTTTTCCGGTAATGGTGCGTTCTGCTTATGCCTTGGGAGGATTGGGTTCCGGTATATGTGCGAACGAGGAAGAGTTTATTACGCTGTGTACAAGTGCGCTGGCTCACTCGAAACAGATTCTGGTGGAGGAAAGTCTGAAAGGTTGGAAAGAAATTGAATTCGAAGTCATCCGCGATAAAAACGATCATTGCTTTACCGTGGTGCCTATGGAAAACTTCGACCCGCTGGGCATTCATACCGGTGAAAGTATTGTAGTGGCTCCGATTATTACCCTTACAAAAGATCAGATTGCTTATCTCGAAGATGTTGCCCGTCAGGTGGTTCGTCACATCGGTATCGTGGGTGAATGTAATATTCAATATGCTTTTAATGCGGAAACAAACGATTACCGCATCATCGAAATTAATGCCCGTTTGAGTCGCTCTTCAGCATTGGCGTCCAAAGCGTCGGGCTATCCGCTGGCTTTCGTGGCTACCAAACTTGCCTTAGGTTATTCTCTTGACCAGATAGGGGAGATGGGTACGCCTAATTCTGCCTATGTAGCCCCATCAGTTGATTATATGATCGTGAAGATACCGCGTTGGGATCTCACTAAATTTCAGGGTGTGAGCCGGGAAATCGGTTCATCTATGAAATCGGTGGGCGAAATCATGTCGATCGGTCAGTCGTTTGAAGAAATCATCCAAAAAGGATTGCGTATGATTGGCCAGGGGATGCACGGCTTTGTAGGTAACAAAGACCTGACTTTCGATAATATTGAAGATGCGCTTTCCAAACCGACGGATTTGCGCATCTTTGCTATTGCAGATGCTTTTGAGAAAGGATACAGCGTGAATGAGATTGAAGCGCTGACGAAAATAGATACATGGTTCCTCGGAAAATTAGAAAACATTTATAAGTACACCAAAGTACTGGAACAATACAATAAAATTTCAGATTTGCCGAAAGAAGTTCTGGCTGAAGCCAAACGACTTGGTTTTTCTGATTTCCAGATTGCCCGGTATGTGGAAAATCCGACCGGTACGATGGAACAGGAAGTCCTGGAAGTGCGTGAACTTCGTAAAAGCAAAGGTGTAACTCCGGTTATCCGCCGTATTAATACTGTTGCGTCTGATCATCCGGATGATACAAATTACCTTTATTTTACTTATGGTTCGGATAAAGCATACCAACCTCCCAGGTCGAATAAAGAAGCTGTAGTCGTGTTGGGATCAGGCGCGTATCGTATCGGTTCTTCCGTGGAATTCGACTGGTGTTCTGTGAATGCTGTGGTTACTGCACGTAACTTAGGTTATGAGTCGGTGATGATTAATTACAACCCCGAAACTGTTTCGACCGACTACGATATGTGCGACCGGCTTTATTTCGATGAGTTATCCTTCGAAAGAGTTCTGGATGTGGTGGATATTGAATCGCCGAAAGGAGTTATCCTGTCGATGGGTGGACAAATACCCAACAACCTGGCAACTAAACTCGACCGCCAGCAGGTTCCCATTCTTGGTACTTCTGCTGCATCGATCGACAGGGCTGAGAATCGTCACAAATTCTCTACCATGCTCGACGAACTGGGTATCGACCAGCCCAGGTGGAAAGAGCTGACCAGTTTCGATGAGATTGATTCATTTATAGAAGAAGTTGGTTTCCCTGTGTTGATTCGTCCTTCGTATGTACTTTCCGGCGCTGCCATGAATGTTTGCTATAATAAAGAGCAAATGCGTAAGTTCCTGTCGTTGGCAGCCAAGGTGTCAAAACAATATCCCGTGGTAGTGTCGGAGTTTCTGCAGAACGCAAAGGAAATTGAGTTTGATGCTGTTGCCCAGAACGGAGAGGTGGTTGAATATGCCATTTCAGAACATGTGGAGTTTGCCGGAGTACATTCTGGTGATGCAACATTGGTTTTCCCGGCACAAAAGATTTATTTTGAAACCATGCGCCGCATTAAACGCATTTCCCGAAAAATAGCCAAAGAGTTGAATATCAGCGGACCTTTCAATATCCAATTCTTAGCCAGAGATAATTACATCAAGGTTATTGAATGTAATCTGCGCGCCTCACGTTCCTTTCCTTTCGTGTCGAAAGTTATCAAGCGTAATTTCATTGAAACGGCCACCCGTATCATGCTGAATGCTCCTTACAGCAAGCCTGATTCGTCCGTTTTCGATGTGGAACATATCGGTGTAAAAGCCTCTCAGTTCTCTTTTGCCAGATTACACAATGCTGACCCTATATTAGGTGTGGATATGTCATCTACCGGTGAAGTAGGATGTATCGGAGATGATTATTCTGAAGCTGTGTTGAAATCGCTGTTGTCGGTAGGTTTTGAAATCCCAAAGAAGAACATCCTTATTTCTTCCGGAGAACCCAAATCAAAAGTGGAGTTGATAGAAGCAACCCGTATGCTGCAACAGAAAGGTTATAAAATTTACACCACAAGAGGAACACAGCGTTTTTTAGCGGAAAATGGTGTAGAGGCTATCGCTGTTCAGTGGCCTGATGAAGACGGAGAATTGAATGTCAAAAATCTTTTGGCTAAAAAGCATTTTGATTTGGTTATCAATATCCCTAAAAATACGACAGAAAGGGAACTGCGTAATGACTACATTATTCGCCGCAGTGCCGTTGATTTTAATATCCCGTTGTTAACCAATGCCCGACTGGCATCTGCATTCATTCAGGCTTTCTGTAATATAAGTCTGGAGAATATCAAAATCAAAAGTTGGGACGAGTATTGATTTAAGTAGTGGTCAGTGAATAGTTTAAGCGTTTAAAAATTAAAAAAATCAAAGGTTTTACTATTCACTAACCACTATCTAATTGATTTAGTATCTTGCAGATACTACATTCCAATCAACCAAATTCCATAAAGCGTTAACGTAATCCGGCCGGCGATTCTGATAATCGATGTAATAAGCATGTTCCCATACATCAAATGTAAGCAATGGAACTAATTCCCGTGTCATCGGGTTTCCGGCATTACTTTCTTTCACGATTGATAATTTTCCTTCTTTATCTTTTACCAGCCAGGCCCATCCTGAACCAAAAATGCTAACCGCAGCTTTACCAAATTCTGCCTTGAAATTGTCGAGTGAACCAAAAGCTGTATTGATAGCTTTAGTCAGAGCTGCATTGGGAGCAGAACCTTTTTCAGGAGTAAGCGAAAGGAAATAAAAGTTGTGATTCCAGATTTGAGCAGCATTATTGAAAATAGCCCCTTCGGATTTTTTGACAATGGTATCCAGATCTGCCTGTTCGAAATCAGTCCCCGGAATCAGGTTGTTCAGATTGTTAACATAAGCCTGATGGTGTTTTCCGTAGTGAAAACTGATGGTTTCAGCACTGATAACTGGTGCAAGCGCATCCTGCGCATAAGGTAATTCCGGCAATGAAAATTTCATGATGATTTTGTTTTTAAGTTTATATTTCAGATTTATTGAGTACAAAAATACACTTTCCAACTTGGTTTTATCTCCAAAGCTTCAAATTTATTAAGAATTTTCGCTTCAAATTTACATTTAAAAAACTAAAAAAACAAAGATTGATATTGTCCAGACTTATTTTTATTCCCATCTTTGCATAAATTTTAAAATCAATTTAAGTTTTTATTATGAACAAAGCATTGCAATTATTCTTTTTTGTGGCTGTTATCAGTCTGACAATGATTTCTTGTAAATCCAAACAAAAAGTTACAGAAATAAAAAGTGCATCTGTTCCGGCAACTACTGTCGCTCCTGTACAGGAAACCCCAAAGCCGGTTGCTCAGGTGTCGACACAGCCGGAAGTTACCCGTTCGGAGTCCTTTAAACTGGCTACCGGTGAAACTAACAGTGCTGCTATGAATAAGAAATATCATGTGCAGGTAGGTGCATTCGGTAATCATACTAATGCAATAAATTTACGTAATAAGCTTGTTTCGGAAGGAAATAATGCACTTGTTGTTGAGAATGAAAACGGGATGTTACGGGTAATCATTGCTTCCTTTGATGAATACAAAGATGCACGGGCAAAGATCGATCAGATAAGAGCTACTTATCCTGATGCCTGGGTACTAGTTCAGAAAAAATAATGACGCAACTTTTATACACCATTATAGCATTGCTGGCAGCCAGTGTCGGCAGTGTAGCCCTGAGTGGCAGTTTGCTGATATTAAATAACAAATGGCTGGAAAAGATTTCCGGCTATTTGTTGTATTTGGCAGGGGGTACCTTATTGGGTGC
>JARKQF010000283.1 GCA_029973975.1 Paludibacter sp. | reverse complement strand
TTATCAGCAGCAGCATCTACTTGTTCAGGATATTTATAGGGCAGGCCGAATTCGGCCAAAATCGCGTGCATTTCGGTATCGTTGTTGCCTTTGTCTCCGAGAATGTCAATTACTTCGCCTACCGGACTTCTCAGGTTGGGTTCCCATTTCATCAGTTTTACAACTACTTTCTGACCATTCTTTGCCCCGTTCAGTTTGTTTTTCGGAATGAAAACATCGTTCGTCAGTACCCGGTTATCACGTACTAAGAATGCGAAATTTTCCGATACTTCTAATATTCCTACAAAAGTATCTTTAGCCCTTTCCATGATATCGACCACTTCACCTTCGGGCATTTGTCCCTTCCGGCGCGCGTAGAGGAATACTTTCACCTTGTCGTTCAACAGCGCGTGGTTGGTTTTACGTTCAGGGATGAAGATTGGTTCGCCTCCATCATCCGGAATCAAATATGTTTTTACGCCCTGACGGTCGATGGTGCCCGTGATGTAGCCTCCGCGCGAGTTGAGTTTGAACTTGCCACGTGAGATTTCTACCAGAAAGTCCTCATCCCAAAGTTGATACAGCAACTCATGAACATATACCCGTTGCGATTCGTTGTTGATATCGAGGTGTTTGGCTACCTGTCTGTAATTGAAGTTCTTTTCCGGGTTTTCGTTGAACAGGTTAACGATGTTCTGAATTAACTCCGATTTACGGATGCGGGTGCTTCCGGTTCGTTTATTTTTTTTTCGTTTCATTTTGAAGGCTTTATAATAGATTGTTTCAATTAATTATTAAACTAGGTAAATCATATTTGTAAGTATTTGAATATCATGAGATATGTCTCAGTGATATTTACTTTATTTATACCTTATTTTCTTACTGAACTACCTTAGTAGTAATGAATATCCTCTCTAAATAAAACCTTATTACCTTATTTTTATTAAAACCGCTAATTAACTTGTTAATAAGGTAATAAGGTTCAATTATCATTATTTCCTATTTGCTACTAAGGTAGTTCAGTAAGAAAATAAGGTAAAGATAAGGTGTTGTTATGATTCATATTCTCAACTTGAGATATTATGGATAAATTTAGTCTATAATTAACTTGCAAAAAAAATGAATAAATGATTTTTAATGTTGTGCTTTGTTTTAAACACACAACAAATGTACAACAATTAACAAGAGATTAAGTTATTTTCAGTTTAAATTATTGTAAATTCGCCGCATGAATATGTGATGCTGATTATGAAGAAAAAAATTGCTTTTATCATTAATCCGATATCCGGAACCGGTTCTAAAAAGGAATTTCCTGATATTATAGCAGAGACGCTTGATAAAGATATTTTCGAACACGAGATTGTGTTTACCGACCATCGCTTTCATGGCCGTGACCTGGCAAAACAATACGTTGATGCCGGTTACGATGCGGTGATAGCTGTGGGTGGGGATGGTACCGTAAATGAGGTAGCCCGTTCGTTGCGACATACAGATACAGCGTTGGGCATTATTCCCTCAGGTTCGGGTAACGGACTTGCCCGTCATTTGGAGATACCTTTAAATGTGAAAAAGGCTGTTGAATTACTTAATCATTCTGAGGTAATCAACATAGATTATGGTTTGGTGAATAATCAGCCTTTCTTTTGTACCTGCGGAACGGGATTCGATGCGTATGTGAGCACCGAATTCGCGAAAGGACAGCAACGCGGCATCATGGCCTATCTTGAAAAAATCATCACCGGTTATTTCAACTACCGGTCGAAGAGTTACCACGTAACCGGCGAAAACATCGACATCAAAGCCAAGGCGTTTGTGCTGACTTTTGCCAATGCTTCCCAGTGGGGCAATAATGCCTACATAGCACCGCAAGCCAGTGTTCAGGATGGTAAAATGGATATTTCCATCCTTAGTAATTTCCCGCTGATAGCCATTCCCACGCTTGCCCTGCAACTTTTCACCAAGACCATCAACAACGATTTCTTTATGACCACCTTGCGGGCTACTTCTGTCACTCTGTTCCGCGATGAACCCGGTCCTTTCCATTTCGACGGTGAACCCTACGAAGAAGGTCGGGAAATTGAAGTGAAAATGGTGCAGGATGGGTTGAAAGTGCTGGTGAAGAAGCGGTTTTA
>JARKQF010000277.1 GCA_029973975.1 Paludibacter sp. | reverse complement strand
ACCTGTAAAAAACATGACCTTCGGATAGTTATGAACTATGATATCTGCCAAGATATGAAGCTCATCAGAAGTTTCAAAAGTTTCATTCCGACTATCAGGCAAATGAAAACCTCCGGCAACAAAATGAAGTGGTTTCGAAGTCAGGTGCTCCACTGTGGCAAGCATATTCAGCAAACCCTTATGCGCACAACCGGTATATACAAATGAATCAGACTTCCCAACTGCGACTACAATTTCATGGTTAAAATCATCAGGTTCCAATCCTTTAAAAGTTTCTTTATACAGTGTTTTATTCGCTTTTGGAACAGGATAATTTGTTATACTAACTGGTGATGCGATAAAATCACCTGCAAACACGGGTTCATCTCCTATAAGTAGTAACCGGCTACTAACAGACGCCAGATCGAATGTATTCCCTATAGACCTCAGAGTTTCTCTTGTGGAATATAATTTTTTGTTAAGTGCATATTTTGAAAGCACAATTACCGCGCTTTGATTCACTTCAATAAAATTGGACAACCCGCCTAAATGATCGTTGTGCCCGTGCGAAATAAATAAATAATCTACTCTCGACAAGTCCACACCCGCCTTTTCAGCGTTCCGGATAAAAAGATCCGAAGCGCCGGTATCAAACAAATAATTAATTCCATCTTTTTCGAGATAAACCGACAATCCATGTTCTGACTCATATTCAGAAACAAGTTTATTATTATCAGACAAAACGACCAATCTCATTCTCTTTTTTTATTAACCGGCGATAATTCATCTTCTCCGTAATGAGCACATCTCTCACACTTCCTGTGATTCGACATACCATCAATTAATTTGTAGCATTTTTTACAGCGAAACCACTCGCCACTGAATTCAACGTTGCCGCCTTCAATCAATATCATCTTTCCTTCAACAAAAGCCCTGGCTATCTTACGGCGCGCAGCTTCATAAATACGGGTAAGTGTTGGTCTCGAAACCTGCATCATTTCTGCTGCTTGTTCCTGCATCAGTCCTTCATAGTCAAGTAACCGCACCGTCTCAAATTCATCATATTGTACAACAATGGATTCCAATTGACTCCGGGGAATTCCAAAAGGCTTGTAACCAAGCATCAATGGAGGAGTTGCGACTTTTCGGTTTTGCGTGGGACGTGGCATTTTATACTGTAAACGATACCTTATTGGTAATAATTATGGCACAAAATTACAAATAGTTTTGAACTTATGTTCATTATCGAAGATATTTAACATAAAAAAAGAGAGACAGTCACCTGCCTCTCTTCCACAATCTACCCAAAAATCTAAACCCTAAAAAACTAAATCTTATGTATAACTGTTATGACTTCTGTTTTATTATAATCAATCATCTATCAAATCTGATGCAAAGAAAATATTTATATCATCACAAAACAAACTGATATTTTCAATAAGAATATAGAAACATTTTATACACCATAAACTGCTTTATCAACAGTAATTAAACATTTTAAAAGGATAAAATGTTTTTCAAACTTCCACATATTTACGGTTTTATGTATAAAAATCCACGATTAAGTTGTATCTTTGCGCCCGACAAACAGATGTTTAAAAAGAAAAATGTAATTTTTGTATGAACGTAGTTACAAAAACCATCACATTGGGTGATGGAAGAGAAATTACCATCGAAACCGGAAAACTGGCTAAACAGGCCGACGGTTCAGTGATGGTGCGCATGGGTAACACCATGTTGCTGGCAACGGTATGCGCTGCCAAAGATGCAGTTCCCGGAACGGATTTTATGCCGCTTTCAGTGGACTATAAAGAAAAGTTCGCGGCATTTGGTCGCTTTCCCGGAGGTTTCCTCCGTCGCGAAGGCCGTGCTTCGGATTATGAAATTTTGGTTTCCCGTTTGGTCGACCGTGCATTGCGTCCGTTATTTCCGGATGATTTTCATGCTGAGACTTTTGTGAACGTAATGCTGGTTTCTGCTGATGGTGTTGATATGCCGGATGCATTGGCCGGGTTAGCTGCTTCTGCTGCGTTGGCTGTTTCAGATATTCCTTTCAACGGACCTATTTCAGAAGTGCGTGTAGCCAGAATCAACGGTGAATTTGTGGTAAACCCGACTTTTGTACAGCTGGAAAATGCCGATATGGACATCATCGTTGCCGCCACACTCGACAACATCATGATGGTAGAAGGAGAAATGAAGGAAGTCAGCGAAGAAGATCTGCTGAACGCCATGAAAGTGGCTCATGAGGCAATCAAGGTACACTGTCAGATTCAGGTTGAGCTGATGGAAGCCGTTGGCAAAACCCAAAAACGTGAATACTGTCACGAAGAAAATGATGACGACCTGAAAAAAGACATTTGGGACAAGACATACACGAAAGTTTACGCACTGGCTACAGCTTGCAATACAGACAAACATTCACGTATGGAGAATTTTGAAGCTGTTAAGGCTGAATATGTAGCTTCACTTGAACCGGAAGTGGCTGAAGCCCAAAAAGGTCTGATCGACAGATATTATCATGCAGTGGAAAAAGAGGCCATGCGTCGCTCTATCTTAGATGAAGGCAAACGTCTCGATGGCCGTAAAACCACCGAAATCCGTCCGATCTGGTCGGAAGTGGATTACCTGCCGGGCGCACATGGTTCAGCTATTTTCACCCGCGGTGAAACACAGTCGCTGACTACCGTAACACTGGGTACCAAACAAGACGAGAAAATCGTGGACGAAGCATTGAATCAAGGAAAAGAAAGATTCTTGTTACACTATAACTTCCCGCCGTTCTCAACCGGCGAAGCCCGTCCTTCAAGAGGTGTTGGCCGCCGCGAAGTTGGTCACGGGAACTTGGCTTTCCGTGCGTTGAAACCCATGATCCCGGAAAATTATCCTTATGTGGTACGGGTAGTATCCGACATCCTCGAATCAAACGGTTCTTCTTCTATGGCAACTGTTTGTGCCGGCACACTGGCACTGATGGATGCAGGGGTAACCATCAAAAAACCGGTTTCTGGTATCGCGATGGGACTCATTTCTGAAAATAAAGGAAAGAACTTTGCTGTTTTATCTGATATCTTAGGAGATGAAGACCATTTAGGAGATATGGACTTCAAAGTAACCGGAACCAAAGACGGTATCACTGCTACTCAAATGGATATCAAGGTAGATGGTTTGTCGTATGAAATTCTGGAAAAAGCCCTGAGTCAGGCGAAAGAAGGTCGTATGCACATCTTAGGTAAGATCCAGGAAACGCTGGCTGAGCCTCGTGAAGATTTGAAACCGCATGCTCCGAGAATCATCGTAATGTTCATCCCGAAAGAGATGATTGGTGCGGTAATCGGTCCTGGTGGAAAAATCATCCAGGGTATGCAGGCTGAAACAGGCGCAGTAATCTCGATTGAAGAAATCGGCGATCAGGGTCGCGTTGAAATCGCAGCCAACAACAAAGCTGCCATCGATGCTGCCGTTGCCAAAATCAAAGGCATTATTTCCATTCCTGAAGTAGGCGAAGTCTACCAGGCCAAAGTGAAATCGATCATGCCATACGGCTGTTTTGTGGAATTTATGCCGGGCAAAGAAGGCTTGCTGCACATTTCGGAAATCGATTGGAAACGCATCGAAACCATGGAAGCTTCGGGCATCAAGGAAAACGACATAATTGAAGTGAAGTTGCTGGATATCGATGCTAAAACAGGTAAATTCAAACTTTCACGCAAGGCCTTGTTGCCAAGACCTCCGAAAGAAGAAAAACCGAATGCATAAAATTTAGATTTTAAATGATACAGAAAGCTGTCACAAACCAAATGTGGCAGCTTTTTTTT
>JARKQF010000267.1 GCA_029973975.1 Paludibacter sp. | reverse complement strand
TCTTCATTTCAATTCCACTATGGTGCAATTTTGGGTGGGCGGTTTCTCTATGAGCATACGTATGATAACAATTTCAATTCCACTATGGTGCAATTTTGGGTGCGCCAAACAAAACTAGATTGCGCAGTGTAATTTTATTTCAATTCCACTATGGTGCAATTTTGGGATATTTAACCGCCAGAGAGACCCCTCCTGATACCTATTTCAATTCCACTATGGTGCAATTTTGGGCTCCATAGCTTTCGCTCTCTTCATCCTCAAGGTCATTTCAATTCCACTATGGTGCAATTTTGGGCTTATAAATTGCTTAAAAGCCAACAGTTCGATTCGCATTTCAATTCCACTATGGTGCAATTTTGGGAGCCGGGTTATTCTTTTAATCTTCCTCTTCTTAAATTTCAATTCCACTATGGTGCAATTTTGGGAGATTTATAGTCCACCTGTTACCGAAGTAATATTTCATTTCAATTCCACTATGGTGCAATTTTGGGAGGGCAGAAAAAGATTGAAGAGAACGGAAAAACGATTTCAATTCAACTATGGTGCAATTTTGGGAAAGCCTCACAATCAGACATTGATACTGCTATTGAATTTCAATTCCACTATGGTGCAATTTTGGGGTTACTGCAAAGGGTTTAAAGGGGTGCCCCCCCCAAATTTCAATTCCACTATGGTGCAATTTTGGGTCCATCGTGAACGTGCTATCTTCGCCCTCTCCTGTATTTCAATTCCACTATGGTGCAATTTTGGGTCTGCTTCGGAGAGTATTGATTCGCCTTTAATCAAATTTCAATTCCACTATGGTGCAATTTTGGGTCTGCTTCGGAGAGTATTGATTCGCCTTTAATCAAATTTCAATTCCACTATGGTGCAATTTTGGGCCATGTACATCTTACACCATACCGCTTGCCTTTTTAAATTTCAATTCCACTATGGTGCAATTTTGGGGTCTTTACCCAAAATCCATCTTCCAACCAATCCTTATTTCAATTCCACTATGGTGCAATTTTGGGGATACCGGTATCTTTTAGTGAGTAGAACTTCAGAGATTTCAATTCCACTATGGTGCAATTTTGGGTTAATTCATCCAGGGCAGCCGGGTTGGAATCTATTATTTCAATTCCACTATGGTGCAATTTTGGGGCGTTAAAAACGGCAAAAAAGAATGCTGGTTATCAGCATGAAAGTTTAAAATACAGAACAATTTTTATGTAAAAAAGTTGTCGATCGGTAAAGATATGAAAATCCTTGGAGATCGACAACTGATTGTATCATCTGATTTTCAATAAGTCAAAGATCTCTTAAAGGAGACAGACAGCAGAAACAGGCTATAAATAGGTATTATCGACAACCCTCTACAGGAAATTGTCAATACTATTTCTCTCTTTACCAATGATTTGTTTCTCTAACCATTTTTCGCTTCGTCCGGAAAAAATAATCAGGCTATCTTCCTCTTTCATTAGTTTCTCTGCCTGTAAAGTTAATTCTTTCAACTGTACTTCCGAAATCTCTCCTTCGAAAACCGAATTTTGGATCCAATTCAAATACTTCCGGCAGAGTTTAAGCATTTTTCCGACACGCTTCTCTCCAATATCGTACACGAGAATCACATACATTACCAATACATTTTAAAAGGTTTGTATTCTTCCATCCCGAGCAGATGTTTGCTTAACTTGTAGCATTCCAGCTTAATAAGATGCCGGTAACTTACTTTCCGCTTTAGGGAACGGTGTTGAATGGTTTCTGTCAAACGTTCTTCAAAAGCTTGTACAAATATCTTTTTTCCGTTGGGATTCAGCAGACAGCGATTGAGCTTATGATCGAAGTGTTTTTCCTGCAGAGACTTTTTATTCAGCAGTTTGAAGATCACCCTATCGACCAAAATCGGTTTGAATATCTCCGAAACATCGAGTGAGAGCGAATAGCGACGTTCGCCCGGTGTATGAAGATAACTGATCGTCGGATTGAGTTGCGTTTGATGAATCGCCCGGAGGCATTGCGAATAACACATCATGTTTCCGAATGAAATTAGCGCGTTCACCTCATTGCGTGGTGGCCGTTTACTTCGGCCATTCATCTGAAAATCATTAATGATCAGGCTGAATCCATCATAATAGGTTTGACGGATGTTGCCTTCAAGTCCCATCAATTCAGCAACATCCGATGTAGCAGACAATTGCAAAGAATACCGTTCTATAACTTCGATGATTCCATCCAGATCCTTTCCGCGTGTATGATAATACCGGAGATTTTTCAGCATATTAAAAGCAGCACCTTCTACAAACTTTCGAGCCAGTATAATACGCTTTTTCTTATCCTGATGATGCGATGTTTGGGCCAGAAGCATTCTTCCCGACAATAGGCTGTCTCGTGGCATAAACGATCCGGTATAATTTTCGTAATAATCAAAAAAGTGGACGGCAATGTCGTTCTGCCCTAAAAAATTATAGAGAGCGCTATTGGCATTCAATGATCCGAAAGCGTAAAATTCCGCGATGTTCTCCACAGGAAGATATCGTGGTTGTCCCGGATGTTCCAATCCGTTGCCATCTTCTTCGACAGGTGTAAACTTCAACGTATTGTCTTTACGCTGCAACGTACCGGGGTTAAACAAATAATAGGTTTTCTTCATGAACGCTTATGCTTTAATCATTCATTCTTCTTCCACGTAACAAAACTCAAAATAACTGCAACTCTTGCATATTCTGGCGTTGATGATGGGAGGGCAATTGTCGGACCGGATGATTTCCTTTATGCGTTCTTTCATTTCCATGATTTTCGTCCGGTCTTCATCTGATATCGTTACTTGTTCGGTATGGCGCAGTGTGGGGTATTCCAACAGTCCGCTAACACCATCGATCCCGTTTTGTTCCAACACAAAAATGTAATATTTCACCTGCCACTGGTGCGCCCGTTCAACCTTGTCAGATCGTTTTATTTCGTGGATGATTTTGTTGCGGGCATCATAGAAATCGATTTTGCAACCGTCCACTTCCAACTCTTCATACCGTTCAGGACGTTGTGGATAGCTATTTTCATGGATGAGTTTGCCATCATACACCAAGTCGGACGTGTGCTCCATGTTGATCCCGTTTGCAAACAGCCAGAGCTTTCGTTTACAAACCTGATAGTAATTAAAATGGGTGCCTGTGACCTGCATGATGGGAAACCGGTTATTCTTTGGATGAAAAAGGTTCTATCCGTTCGACGGACTTTATCTTGGCCGCGCTTTCGATGGCTTTTACGGCGATATCCCGAACGCCGGCTTCCGCATTCGTGGCTTTTTCACCGTATTCTTTTACCTGGGCCTGCAACTCCTGTATCTTTTCTTGCAGCGACTTAATCTGCTGGTCTCTTAACCGGATTTCTCCTTCGTGTTGTTTAGAGGCAAGCTTTATATCAAAATCGTACTGCGTTTTCAATGCTTTTGCGACCTCTTCTTCTTTTGCTCGAACAGCGTTTTCCAGTTTGTCGGGAAATGCAGCATTTTCTTTTCTTAACTCGTTGAGTTCCGTTTCCGCGTTTTTGACCGTCTGTTCCCGTTGTGCTATTTCTTGTTCGAACGCTGCCCTGCGGTCGGTCAACTCTTTTTCGAGGCTGGCTTTTTTCGTCTCGTATTCGTCCTTTTCCTTCTGACGGGTTACTTTCAACGTGTACTGATATTCGTCTTCTTCACGCTTGCGTCGCTTGACTAATTCGTCGGCATATTCTTTTTCTTCCGTTTTATGCTTTGCCTGTTCCTGCTCCCATTGGTTTTTCTTTTCGTTTATCTCTTTGTTGAAAGCTTCTTCTTTCTCTTTCATCATCTGCTCGAAACTTTCTTTCTTTTCCTTTTGGGCAAGCAGCATGGCCGCCAGTGAGTCGGTGTTGGCCGACAGGGAATAGAGGTCTTCAAGATACTGTTTTTCAATGGTGATGGCGGCACGGAGCTCTTCCAGTTTCTTGAATTCGCCGCTTAAGCTCGCCTGAAGTTCATCCAACGAATTGATTAGCGAAGATTTGAGGTTGGCAATGCTCTTTGTAATGTTTTCATTGTTGATGCCGGCAACCTTTTCCACTATCTCTTTTTTTACTTTTTCTTCCTGCACCTGTTTGGGGACACCGGCTTTTTCTTCCTGTACTTTTTTCAATAAAGCGTCATATGCTTTGAGAATTTCTACTTTTGTATTCTTTTCCGTTACCATATTTGTTTTGTTTAGTGAATTTATTGTTCGTTGTTCGTTTCAAAATTAATTATTTTGGATGATTTCTCATGCTTTTTGCCTGAAAAGAACCCATTCTCCGACAATTCCGGGCATGATTATGCGGTACGGGGGATTTTATGTCCATTTTACTTTACTGCACAACACTTTTAGCGTTTCCAAAACATGATCGACAGAAGGAAGCATATTTTCTTTCAAATGACCCCTCAGACTGTTTTCCCACGCTTGTTTCATTTTTTTTATCTGTTCTTCTTCAAAAAAATCTCCATAATCTTTAAAAGGGATATTCTTAAATGCCGCTTTCTGTTTGAAAGTTGTTTTAATGGCTTCCCAATTTATTAGTTCCGGCTGCTGTAGCAACTTCCACAAGTCATAATAATCTCTTGGAGCCGGATAACTTCTTTGTAACAAAGACCTGAACTTTTCTGCGATCACTTCCGTCAAAGAATAGCAGGGGATTAATATTTGTTCAAAAAAACAAGCATCCGAATAGTTGCTTAAAAGCAAACGCGGGACAGGAGCGTTTACTATCTTCTCATAATGTACGATCTCTATTTTAATCATGGTTGTCCATCTCTTGTCATCCGGAGGTTGATGCGTTTTTTTGTGATTGGCTCCCCAGAATCGGATATTTGACGTGTAGCCTACCTGCATATCATTCCACCAAACAGGTTCTATTTTCACTTTTGAGAACAGAATTCCAATCTGCATTGTAATCGCATCGCAGACCGATTGTAACATTTTGTTTGTTATTTGTAGTTGAGTGTTTGCCAGCGTGAAATCGAGGTCCTCCGAAAAGCGATAATCGTCAAAATAGCATTTTTTCAAACAGGTTCCGCCCTTGAAAATTAAGTTTTCTTGAGCCCATTCGTTACGGAACAAAGCAGCAAGAACATGTCCCAGTACCCAGTTTTTGTCAATTGTATCGGGAGGAACTCCTTCTTTTTCCGCAATCCTCAGTATTTCACGCTGTAAAATCATCAATACATCTTGTTGATCATAGACGATAATTTATCTTCCGGAACATTTACGCGGATACGCCATTTGGAATTAAATATACCTTCATCACTGCTTGACGGGTCTAACAAAGAATATTTCCGGTTCACGAGCTTAAGCACTTCGGATTGAAAGCGGATGAACCCTTTCATCTCAAATAACTCGGACAAATAAGCCATCCGCTTTAATACGGATAAATTATTCATTTGTTTACCATATTTCAAAAGTTTAGTACTACTCGGTGCCGCCATATAGAATGCCCGTATCAATTCCTCGTATCCTCCCGAATATTGAGGTAGATCAAAGCAATCCAGCAAGGTCTTTTCCACATCCGTCATATAATAGGCTTCATTGCCATAACCCGCCTGGACATGTCCGCACAGTTTTTCCGGTTTTACCTTTATAAACTTGTAGCGTACACCAAACACCTTCTTGTCGTTTTTGCGCGATGAAGATTGCACATACACCACATTCGGAATCTGTTCCGTCAGTCCATGCAAGTTTAACGCCGACCAGTAGGCAACAGCACTGTTTTTCAACAAAACATTGGCAATAACATACGGATTACGGAAATTACGAACACAATACTTCGATTTTTCAATTCGATATAAAATTTCTTTTGCTGTTAATCTTGTAAGTATATCTTGTAATACAGCTATACTATACCCTCCCATTGACAGAACTTTATCAAATTCAAAGAATAGTAACTCATTATCATTTATTGACTTTAAAAAAGCCAATTCGTCTTGAGATAAATTTTTTCTGTTAGTCCTCATATTTTTATTACTTTTTGTTGCAATATTCCATAGCAAAAGTACACATTTTATTGCAACAAAAGGTAACGATGTTATACACATTTATAACTTGTATATGACTTTGAAGAATTTTGACTTATTAATGGTAATACCAGAATCTTTTTACTTCGTGTAGTTTTAGCATTACTATAACTGTTGACATTATCAAAAGTAAGTTTATTTGCAAAATCATCGTATTCCTGCAACAAACCAAATGACACGTCTTTCACGTCAAATACCTTAACATTAGGTTCGTTTGGGTTATCATTGTATCTTACAAACTGAAAGAAACAACCACGTTTTCCAAAGTGATTTATCCGATGAAGATATTGTTTTAAAAACGCAGCGCCTTCATCATTATTAACTTCAAAGATTATTTCCAAATCATCATCTATAAAGACATATTCCCGAAAACTCACGGTAGATTTGAATGGTTCATTATCCCGTTGCTTTTGAATCTTAATGAAACAGTTATTTACGCAAAAGTTCCCCTTAATATAATAATCAATAGCTGCATCCCGAATGATTTCAAAATGCTTTTTATTCTCATAAAAATCTTCACCTCCTAATGAAATTGCCTGATTAAGAAAAGCCATTTTAATTGCATAGGGAGACGGTAAAAACAACGATTTTGCACCGGAACTTGTAGAGTTACTATCCCGCAGAGAAAATAATGCAGTAGGTCTATAAATCGCTGAAAACCTCATAATCATTGAATTTTATATGGTTTATCCTTGATAAGTTCCACAAAAATTGCAGATAATTCTCCCAATCCATTAAAATTTTTAATCTCAATAGACTCTGTTTCTATTGAATTAAGATTTCTTGCAATTGTCTCTATTTCTTGTTTATATTTAGGATTGATAGCACTGATAGTTGGAGCCGGTAATAATTTATATGATATTGCAACTACTCCTTTAAAATCTGTAATATGTGGCTTCTGAGTGCTTGTCATTGCCCCTTTAGGATTAAGGAATGAACTTAGTAAGCTTTGAAGAATTGCTTTGTATCTACTAATTCTTTCCGACTCTTCAATAGAGTATTTACGCGAGATATCATTGAAGCCGATACGATATGCATCTAAACTACAAACAAAAGCATAAACACCGTAATTGGCAGGACGATGAAAAATATTTTGTCCTTCATTGCTTCCGGTTCCGCTTCCCTTTTCTCCCGCATCCGCAACTAACTTTGTGTGAACATAGGTTTCCGTATTATTTTTATCAGGAATACCAACTGTCCATGCGAATTCAATCACTGATTTTCTTGGCGTATTAGAAGCCCCTTTGTTTTCACCGACTTTATCCGTTATCAATACACCATGCGTATCGCATACTGTACAAGTTTTAATTAATGCGTCAATTACTTCTGACGAATTAGAGTCTTTTTCCCCCACATTAGGAAATTTTTTCAATAAATCAGCGGATGAAATCCTATTAGGGTCTAACCTCCTGGAATAATCGCTCAATGCTAATCCGCTTTCAACGCTATGATTAACTAAATGCCCTGCATGAATATGCTTGAACATATCTCCACTGACACCATTTACTGTTTGTTCGTTCCCTTCCTTATCAATGATAGTTAATTGACGAGTCATGATTTGATTACCTTCTCCACCTTCATTGTTGAGCGAGTGAAGGTTTAATGTTATTTCTCCACTGATTGAGATTGATGCTACTTGTTTTGCCATTTTTGTATGATTTAAATTGTTATTATTCTTCAACTATTTCTTCTGTTGTATCTTGTTCTTGCTCATTCGATTTGGTTGTTTCCTTTGCAGGAAGAGCAAATCCATAAGAAGCTAATAATGCTCCAACCAACTTGGAGGGAAATTTATCCAACAGAGTATAAAATTCGATAAGTTCATTTTCCCTGACACTTGCTCTTAATGAGCTGCCGGTTTTTTCAGCTTGACGTGCAGTCTCCGAATTATAGAGAGCTATAAATTCTCCTGTAAATTCAGCCAAATCTTCTTTTGATTTTGATTTGTTTTGTAAAGTTTGTGCTATCCCATACCGAACATCGTATTTACGATTTTCTTTCGGGGTGTACTGTAACGAAACAGTACTTTTGCGGATTGCTCCTGCAACCGCTTTGAACCCAATATTTGAGATGATTTCCGATAATTTTAATTCATTTGTATCCATACATTTATAAAATTGATTAAGTGTTTCTATTGAAAATGACCGTGCGTATTTCTTATTCGAAACTCGAGTACTTAGATAAATTGCATACCAATATGAAAATCTGAAAAAGCTATTGATATCCGACCCACTGATAAAATTACGATATAATAATAATCCTTGAACTGTATCGCCTGATTCCTTTATACTTCCTATTATTTGCCTTTGCTCCTCTAAGATATCAATCCAAGTTTGGTTTTCTTCTTTACTGCCTGTTTTAATAAAGTCCGGAACCTGGATAAATCCAATATTGACAACCGCTTTATTTTGTCCCAAATCTTTTTGGTACACAGAATGTAGTCCGGCAACTATGTCTTTTACTTTTTTTCTTCTTCCCATAAATCCGGAATGTTCTATTATCATTTGGGTGAGCAAAAGAATATTCAGTATATCTATCTCAATTGGCGTATTTCCTTTTAAATATTTCTTGAACTTCGGAATTAAAATCGATTTAAAGTGATAATTAATTTGCCTGTATTCAGGTACAAAAACTTTTAAATCATAACTACTGCCTACTTTTACCAATTGACAAATCATATCTGATAATGCTCCTGATATCTTCAGGCTTTCGCTAATCCAGGAGGAATCAAAATTCTTTCTGTTAAGTCCGTCCGCTTTCGGTTTGTTTAATCCTTGTCCCTGATTCGGATTATATAATTGGGTTGCCGTTACACTCTTACTAAATGAGAGAGATTTTATTTTTTTCTCAGATTCTTTATTGACATAGCTGTCTTTTCCATAGGTATGAATTATTTCATTGATAAATTGAGTGAAAAACTCTTTGTTATTAAACAAGTTTTGATAGAGTTTCTCAAAACTCGGGAAATTATTTGGCGTAATTATTTGTGCATAAACATCTAATGTAAAGTCTATACGTTTTTCATTCTCAAAAATTCTTTCGATTTCATTAACCCTTCTCTCTCGTTCAGATTTTTTATCTTTTCCCTGATACTCTTTATAAGCTTGATTTAATAATGCCTGTCGTTCCCTCTTCCATTCTTTCTGAACAGGATAATCAAAATAATCGGGAAGTTGACTCACTTCACTATCTGTTTTTTGTTTTACATATCTAAAAAGAGGAAAATAACTCAGTTTTTCTATCATTTCATCTGATACAGGAGCATTTGTTGACACTTCATAGTACACTTCTTTATCGGAAATGATAATATCAGCATCAGAAACATTAATGCTATCAAATACCTTGGAAAGCAAATTGGCAAAACCATAGGTTTCCAATAATTCGGCATAAGTACCTGTCCGTTTTTCTATCTTAAATGTATTCATATATAGTATTTTTCAAATGATTCTGTTGCTTTTTGGTCACATAAACGTAAAATTCTGACAACAAAAAAATAAAGTATCCATTCTTTGTCATTATTTGGTATTATATCATCCAATAATTCACCTCTCTCTTTTTTTATAAGATTCCCTTTAATTTTATATTCCATTAATAGATGCTCCATTTCTTTTATACAAATATCTGAAATAAAAAAATCAGGAAAAGATTTGGTTTCAGGACTATGATGTTTTAAAATAGCATTACATACTCCTTTAGCAATACTTTCAGAATACTCATCATAGAGTATCTCATATGCCTGTAATGCACCTATCCCTGCATGTGGCGGTTTGCTTTTTATACGACATTCTTTCGCAAGTTCTTTGTCTATACTATCGTCATAATCAGTATGCGCCAATACTTCGGTTGGATTGTCAATACCTGTTTTCCGCTTCTGAAATTCTTTCATTGGCTTTTGCCAGGCTGCATTCAATTTACCGTAATCGTGCAAACAAATAGTCAATCGTATCAACTGCTCCCAATCATTCTTTCCGCCCCAAAATCTATCCAATTCATTAAAAGTAAATTTTAAATATGGTTTAAACTCTGTTTCAAAGCAGTTCAATAAAGCTTTATTATGTTGATAAAACGTATCCTTTTTATATGTAATGATTTGTTTATTTTTTTCCCGACTATCTTTTATTGGCGATGAAATATTATTATCATTGGAATGTACCATTAACCCTGCTGTTGTGTAATCAAAATAACGATTATCAACAAAAACAACATCAAAATGATTTTTCAGTTCTTCGAATTGCAATCTGCGAAGAAAACAAGAATCTTTGTCTTGCCATTCAAAATCAAATACACTTTCCTCTCCATGTATGGCTTTTGCAAATACCCAATCGTCCGGGGCTATCTTGTTTTGTTCAATTTGCTTTGCCCAACCAATAAAACTCCATTTATATATGCTTATCGTCTCGTACTTCCAAGGAATAATCTCTTTATTCTTCCAATTCTCTAAATCTATCAAAACGATTTCAATGCCTTGTATATCCCGAATCGTTTCCTTGTAATGGTTTTTGTTACAATCATTCCATGACTCCCTGATTCTTACTATATTATATAGATTGGCTGTGATGTTTCCTATTTTTTGACTTTCATCTTCTCTCAAAATGGTATTTACAAGAGCTATGGCTGTGTTTTCATTGATTGAATCATATTTGCTTAATTCAATTAATGACTTCTCACAAAGTTTCTTGCTATAAGGCAGATACTTGTTGTTTAATTTTTTAATTTCAGCGCGATCATCCTTATCTTCTGTCTCTATTTTTATTTTTTCTTTCTCTTCAAGATTAAGAACGTCATAAACAAATATATCGCCATATTCGTTGGCAAAACGGGCACATCTTCCTACCCTTTGTAAGAATGAGTTAATGGGTGAAATCTCCGTATGCATTGTATCGCATGAGATGTCCATGCCGGCTTCTATCACTTGTGTAGCGATAAGAATCGCATTTTGTTTTTTGTTATCCTTGCCAAAATATTCTTTTACTTTTTGTTCCTGCTGTTTTCTGTCCGAATCAAAATAACGGGAATGAATACAAAACAACATTGTCTCTTTTGGCTTATGCTTTTCCAATTCCAAATATAACTTCTGTGCTGTCTCCACTCTATTGCAGATTACAATTGTTTTGTCTTTATGCTTATCCAGAATGTCAGAAGCATTTATCTTTTTATCGGAACAAACGGTCACCGATTTTTTTATGATTTTACCTTCAGCCGGTTTAAGTGAGTTTATCTTGTCGATATCTTCGGGAAAATCATTGATTGAAACTACTTCAAATCCAAGTTCATTCTTTATAAACTGAATATAATCATCCGTCAAAGTGGCAGTCATAATACAGACATGGCATAGGTTTTTTAGTATTCGAATCATCCCTAAACTTGTCGCCATTGACAATTTAGGCTCTAATAAGTGAAATTCATCAAAAATCAGATAACTGCCAATCAAAGCTCCAGCATTAATATTTGCTTGTCGTTGTGAAAGAGGTAACGGAAAACACAAAAAATTGCTTAATGTTTGATCTATAGTTGAAAAGATAATTCTTTTTTCAAAATACGGGTCATCACTGTATTCTCCGGTTTGAATGGATATTAATTTGCTCAATTCAGGGTATAATGCTTGGGTATCTTCTTTATTTAGCGTTGCCTCAATATCATTATAAATGGAATTTGCCAATGTCCGCAAAGGCAAACTGTAAATCATTTTTTGTGGGAAATCTGATATTTTATTTTGAGTTGCATACAAAAAAGGCATTACGGAAGCCCATGTTTTCCCTGCTCCGGTAGGTACGGACAGAATTACATTTTTCCCTGAGAGTAATAGTTCAACAGCCTTAATCTGATATTGATAAGGGGTAAAACCTGTTAGGTGTTTGTAAAATATATTAAATGTCTCTTTCATTTTACATTTCAATTTCGAATTTTTTCCAAAAATGGTGTTTTCTCAATATCCATTGACGATCCGCAAAAATTACTGGGAATAATACCTAAATACTTTCTTTATGCGACGTGTATTATTCTATAGGCCTGTTCTCCTTACTTTATTGCTCCAAACCCAATCCCCGTGGAATTTCCTAATCCGACATTCCATGCGAAAAGTTTTGTTTCCGGTTTCCCATTGATAATAACCGGGCACCAGTTTGTTTTATTTTGTACTCCCTTATAAGTGATTATTTGAGTTTCTGCTTTCGGGTAGGTGGTATCAAATCTTATTTCGAGCGTGTCGTCCACGATACCGACTTTTTCCATCTTCGTACGTAATGTCTTTTCCATACATTCTTCCGAAACGGGATCGCCAAAAAGAATATGGTCGATAAGGTTCCCATTTCTCCTTTTGATGAGTATCGGACTGGCAGGCATAAACCGTTCCTTTTTGCTAAGATCGGGGTCTTCCTTTAGTGCCACTTCAACGACTTCCAGATCATAAAACATGGTTTTGTCCTTCATGATGCCGGTCACTATTTTACCGATCAGTTCTGGATCATGGGCGCTAAAAAAAAATGATGTTCCGTTATCAAATTTTAATCCCTTTTGAGTGGCTCTGCCTCCCGTAAGACGGGAAAAGGAATAGAGGGAAAGCGCTCCGTGTTCGGTATTCTGCCCCATCCATTTATGTATGCACCCTACCAACAGCGGTTGATGGTGGAAGGGGATTACTTGCTTTTTCGTATCGATTCTAAGATGTATTCTCATACTCGGTTTCGCTATGTTTACATAGAATATATAACCGTGGTAATCCTTACTTTTCCCTTTTCAATTCATGAGGGTATAAAGCAATAAATATTATTATAAGCAGTGCATACAAAATTAGCGATATTTCTTCTAAAAAGAAAAAATATTTAATAGGTGTTTGAGTATGGCTGTGTGCACTATCAAAAGATCTCCCCACTATGATTGCCGGGGACGTTCAGAGGGTCTGATTATAAATTACCTGGTCATGTGACATATCTTCCGACAGTAGATACTCACAACCTGAACTTAAAGCCGAAGCAAGTATTAAAGAGTCATAGTAGGAATAGCCATAGTTTTCATGTATTGTCAAGGCTTGCTTTATATCGTCCGTGCCTATCGGAACAACAATAAATCCTTCCGTAATTTCGTCTATTGCCGCTTTGACCGTGCTGGAAGGCATTTTAAGTTTCTTCAGGCATACATTACTAAATTCATTTATTACCTGAATACTTGTGATACAATCATGAGTTTCGATAGCATCATAAACCCGTTTTTGTTTCCATTCCTCATCTTCAGAATATAAATAAACAAAAACATTGGTATCTATAAAAGCTTTAGCGTTCATTTGCTTCTTCGCGGTTAAAGACAAAATCCTTTGTTCTTAATTTCATAGCCGTGAATCGTTTTCTTTTTCTATCATGTTGAGCATTATCCTCGGAAAACACAATTACCCTGACAGCAGATGTAATTTTTGTTCTGTACTGTTCAGGAATAGGAATTGCTCCATCTCGAACAAACGAGTTAAATTCAATTGCTTGCATAATTTTATGTTTTAAAACTTCTATGCAAAGATATAATTTTTTGCGTATAACCAATGATTCTTTTTGAGTCAGATTTATTTAAGAAATATCTCAATCACCGGTACATCGTGGTTCGGACGTTCTACCGGAAGGGTCAGGATAACATCATTCTCCCTTGAGGTTTCGACGGTATGGCTGCCGGACTGGGTTCGTGAGTGGAATTTAATCTCCGAGGCATCATGTAGCAATTGCACGTATTCGATCTTATCTGTCAATCCCGGTAAGTGGAGCGACTTGAATGGCCATTCGAGCACATGAATATACAACCTGTGTGTTTCCGGATTATATGTCAGAAGGCAGTTCTGGGGAGTTTGGTATTCGTCCGGCGCCTGTGTACATCCGTAGATTGAACGGTCATGAAATCTCATCCACTTGCCGATACCGTCCAGACGTTCATTGGCACGATCATCAAATACTCCCCGTGCTGTGGGTCCTACGTTGAGGAGCAGATTACCCCCCTTGCTGACGGTCTCTATCAGCATTACAATTAACTGATGTGTACTTTTCCATGTATATTGGTCACGATAATAACCCCATGAACCGGAAAAGGTCTGGCAGGTTTCCCATGGCACACGTTCACCATTGACGGTTGGCCATTCCTGCGGCATAAATTGTTCGGGCGTGATATAATCCCAACCCCAGTCGGTATGATCCAGATCCATCCGGTTGTTAATAATGATCTGCGGTTGCAATTCGCGGGCGAGCCTTGCCAGACCCTCCGAATCCCAATCCTTATGCCCTTTTCCCCCTTCACCCGGATAGGAGAAGTCCATAAACAATTCGTCTATCTGACCGAATTGGGTCAACAGTTCCCGTAACTGGTCTTTCATATATTGACGATATATATTCATATCCCGTTTTGCATTCTCTTTCTTTCTCTCTTCCGGGTCAGTGGGAACAGGGGGATGGCCCCGGTCGAAGGCAAAATGCGGATGGTGCCAGTCGATCAGCGAATAATAAAAACCGATGCGTATCCCTTCAGCACGGAAAGCATCCACGAAAGGTTTTATCAGGTCTTTGCCATAGGGGGTATTGGTCACCTTGAAATCAGTATATTTGGTGTCCCAGAGGCAAAACCCGTCGTGATGCTTAGAGGTTAACACGACATATTTCATACCGGCCTTTTTGGCTTTGGCTGCCCATTCCCGGGGATTGTAGAGGTCGGGATTAAAATGGTCGAAATATTTCTGATACGCTTCGTCCGGGATCCGCTCTCTTTGCTTCACCCATTCATGCCGTGCCGGCAGGGCATATATGCCCCAATGGATAAACATGCCGAACCGGTCGTTGGTCCACCATTCCATCCTTTGGGCTTTCTGTTCTTTGGTTTCACTCCATGTCTGCCGTTGTGAAAACAGCAAATTACTGCTAACCATAGTGAAAAAGACAACAGCCAGAATCATTTTTTTTGTGTTCATAGCAATTAAACGTTATAAGTTGTTTATTATAGTAAAGTGCCATGTGGGTAATTACCGGACAGAATTTCGTGCCGGCGATATCCACTCTTCAATCAGGAAGCTGTCCCTTAGCCGGATATCACTGGAAGC
Source organism: Paludibacter sp. (assembly GCA_029973975.1). Classification (GTDB taxonomy): domain Bacteria; phylum Bacteroidota; class Bacteroidia; order Bacteroidales; family Paludibacteraceae; genus Paludibacter. Next base: position 611 of record JARKQF010000267.1, on the reverse strand, counting down.
AGCCCCTATCATCACCGTAAACTCACCCGGCTCAGTGATCCTTTGCATGTATATGTTATATAATGCGAGGTCATCGTGTGTCAATGTAAATTCCACGTTTTTCGATTCATCTTTCCGAATATGGATCCGTTGAAAATCTTTCAGTTGAATGGGAGGAGTGACCACTGAACTTACGTTGTCACGTACATAGAGTTGTACTACCTCATCTCCATCAATACCGCCTGTATTGGTCACGGTGCAGGATACCCGCACATGATCCTGTTCTACTTTTACGGAAAGATTATCGTAACGGAAATCGGTATAGCTTAGTCCATATCCGAAGGCATACAGTGGTGAACTGCCCCCATCGACATAATCAGCTTGCCTGCCTAATGAGTAATATACCGGTAATTGGCCTACTGAACGTGGGACGGAAACCGGTAACCTGCCTGCGGGATTATAATCTCCAAAAAGGATATCAGCAATAGCATGGCCTCCTTCCTGTCCCGGATACCATGCTGTCAGCAGCGCATCGGCTTTTACCGAAGCATTGTTCATATTGAGCGGCCGTCCCTGTATATAGACTACGATCAATGGTTTTCCGGTATCGGCGAGAGCATCAAGCAGCTTTT
>JARKQF010000242.1 GCA_029973975.1 Paludibacter sp. | reverse complement strand
TACTCCGGACCCGGTTACAACCGATTTAAATACGCTCATGAGTGAATCGGCTCTGAATGAGTCTTGGGGCTGCAAGTGATCCAGATCTGCAAGGTCGCCGCCAAAAATCACAAAATCTATGTTTTGCGATTTTGCATGTTCTAATGCCTGTTTTAGTCCGGCAGCACTGACATCCATATTATTGCTGTTCATATGCACATCTGTCAGAAATGCAAAACTGAACGCTACTTCTTTTCCCGGGTTGCTGTTTTTTCCGGAATTTTCTGTACAAGAAAGGAATAAAGCTATTAACGAAATGGCAATAATTAATTTTTTCATATGACTATTCTATTTTTTCCGGGATATGTTTCACACCCATTTCATCTTGATATTCATATTCAATACTACAAAGTTAATTCAAATAAATATTGTTAGTACTAAAAGAAGCTTTTATATTACTTTCAATAAATGATGAAATACGCAATTACATTTTTTGATAGTTTAATTTTACTTACATTTGCATTTTATTAGAATAATATCGTATGCGAATTTTTCAAGCAATAGTATCCAATCTTCTTTCGTTTAGTTATCCACCGGATTTACAGCAATTGTTCCTTGATAGATTTTTATCAAACCTTTTCGTTATTCTGATATTACTCTTCTTTCCGGCAGTCACAAATATCTTTGCACAAAGCAACGAGGCTGCATCAACCTATCAGGTAAAAGGCCGGATTATCAGCAAGACGGACAATACGCCCATAGAATTTGCCAGTCTTGTTTTATATAATGCAAATGACAGTACACCTGTCGATTATACAGCTACCGATATCTCAGGAAATTTCAGCCTTACACCCAAGGACAAAGGAGGGTATTTCATCGCGGTCAGCTTTATCGGATATGAACCACTCAAAACCAGTCCATTTGAAATTTCAACTGAAAAAAGAAAAATTGTATTACCCGATATCCTGTTAGAAGAGAGCGAGCAACTCTTATCTGAAGTTGTGGTAACGGGACGCAAGCGACAAGTCGTATATAAGCTGGACAAACAAGTGATCGAAGCGGCAGAATTTCTCTCTGCTGCGGGAGGCACCGCTGCAGACATTCTGATGCAGACTCCTTCAATTCGTGTAGATGCAGAAGGTGAAATAACCTTCCGAGGTAGTTCCGGGTTTAAAGTATATATCGACGGAAAACCGGGTTCCTTGAACGGTGCTGCCGCCCTGGAACAAATCTCTGCCGGACAGATCGATAATATTGAGGTATTGACTACCCCTTCTGCCAGAAACGATGCGGACGGTGCGGTCGGTATTATCAATATCAACACAAAGAAAAGTGATATGGAGGGATGGAGCGGAATGGTCAACCTGATGGGAAGTTCCGTTTGGTCGAGAAATATCGATTTTCTGGTGGCACTCCGCAAAAAAGATTTCCGGTGGCAATTA
>JARKQF010000241.1 GCA_029973975.1 Paludibacter sp. | reverse complement strand
AACTCCACCTTCGGTGACACCGGTTTCGGTATCATGGCTAACTTCATTTCCTTCTTCATCAAACTCTTCCCCCTGCAGTAAGCCTGAACCGATCGTTATGTAATACAGAGCAGGCGTCCGATTTTGGACGCCTGCTGTTTTGGCACTAAATGAATAATGCAAAAAATCCATTGTGATTTATTTCATTCAGGTTTATGATTGAGCCACTTGTTCAAAACGAAAGTTTTTCATGTTCAAATGATCGTTTTGGCATTTATGTCGTTTCAGCTATAATAATTTTTGGAAGGAATATTATGAATTTACGTGAATTACTTCGCCCCGGCCTGGCTGCAGTTGATGTCCAAGCAAAAGATTGGCAGGAAGCCATTCGCGCAGTCGGCCAATTGATGGTAAACGACAATGCCGTTGAACCGCGTTTTCTGGATGGCATGATTCGTGTGGCAAAAGAATTTGGCCCCTACATTGTTGTAGCACCTGGCATTGCACTTCCCCATGCCCGCCCTGAAGACGGTGTGATTAAGGCCAGCATCGCAGTCGCCCGCCTGTCTACACCGGTGGAATTTGGCAATAAAGAAAACGATCCGGTTGATTTATTGGTTGCACTGGCCGCAATTGATAATAAGGGTCATATTGAGGGCCTTTCTGACCTGGCCGCAGTGCTGGGTGATGCGGAAAACGTGAAACAAATTCGTTCATGCAAAACTGCCGATGAATTATTAAATATCTTTTGGAGTAAAAGCAGCGATTCGGTAGAAGCAGCCTAAATCAACCTTCAAGACGTTTGCCAGGACATGGAATGAACTTTTTAAAATTAAAGTCAAGCAACGTTTTTATTCAATCGCATGCATCTTATGGCTTTAGTCAGTTTCTCCAGACTATCAACCACTTTTTTTTGTTAATCTTTTTTGTTCAAACAGCCCTTTTTTCAAAAGAAAGGGCTGTTAATTCATGAGGCAATTGCGGAAGGCATTCAATTCAGGGCAAACTTATTTCGTTGTTAGATGTTTTTTTACCCGTTTGATGCACTTCCGTTATGGCAAATTTTTTTAGAAAGGAGGCAAACCTATGTCCGACGAGGAAAGAATTCGCAAGCAGATGTTCAATCGGGGACTGATCACCATCATCCTCATTGTCGTCGCCTTCATCCTGGGCGTCGTTTCCATGTAGCTCAACACAGCCCAAACATTTTGCACCACTTATCCATTTTTTTTGTAGGAGGCATCACCCTTGGCTTTCAAACCCGTAAAAATCGCTGCCGTGTGCGGCATGGGCCTTGGTAGTGGCCTGCTCGTCAAAATGGGCGTTGAGCGCGCCCTCAAGAAACTGGGCTTCGATCCCAAAGATATGAACATCGAAGTCGCCGATAT
>JARKQF010000234.1 GCA_029973975.1 Paludibacter sp. | reverse complement strand
GCACCAATCAACCAGGGTAATAACTTCTTCAGAAAATACTTCAGACTAAATGCAGGTTTGAATACATCCTTGATATCGGCGACCTGAATATCGGTCGTATCAATCACAAAAGGCTGAACCACCTTTAGCGACAAGTCCTTCGACCAAATTGTATCTTCACCAGAAATAAAAGGGAAAGGAGGAATCAGCAGCAGGGTATCTTCAAAAGAGGTAACAACGTACGACTGCCGGATATCGAGATGACCATCGGCAGCTTTTACGGTATCATTCTTCAAACGGTCTACAATCTCGAGTCCTTTTACTATTGCATCTGAAAAAATAGGAGCTTGTATAAACTGGCCGGGTTGCTGGCTGTACACAAAATGCAGCTGCGTCTGCTGCCCAATCCAGATTTGAATAGAGTCGATACTTGCATTTACCGTAACCTGTTGCGCCAAGATATCGGTCTTGCACATCAAGCTTATCAACAGTATAAAAATCGTAATCCTTTTTCTCATCTTCATTTCTTTTTACATCCGTGCAAAAGGTAAATTTAAGCGATCAGGCCCTCATTTTAAAGAGTTTTTTCAGAGTCTTTACATAATCTTCCGAAGTACTCATGGATACAGAATCGACACCTGATTTTGTAAATGTTTTCTGCAATTCAAGCTGACTCTCACCCCAGGCATGCCGGTAGGTTGTCCTCAATCTTTTATCTGAAGTATCCACCCAGATACGATTACCGGTTTCAGCATCCTTCAATTTCATCAGACCCACATCCGGCAAATCAGTTTCCCTGATGTCATATACCTGCAACGCAACCACGTCGTGCTTTCTATTGGCGATGGTCAACTCTTTCTCAAAATTCTGATCAATAAAGTCCGAAATAATAAAAGCTACCGATCGTTTTTTAATGGCATTGGTAAAGTAACGCAAAGCCTCCGCAATATTCGTCCGTGTACTTTCCGGTTTGAAATCTATCATTTCACGAATAATATGTAACACGTGTTTTTTCCCTTTCTTCGGTGGAATAAACTTCTCAATTTTATCTGAGAAGAAAATCACTCCTATCTTATCATTATTCTGAATGGTTGAAAAGGCAAGTGTTGCAGCCACTTCTGTGAAGATATCCATTTTCAGCTGGGAAACCGTACCAAAAACCCGGCTACCGGACACATCGACCAGCAGCATCACTGTCAACTCCCTTTCTTCTTCAAAAATTTTGATATAGGGATGGCCAAAGCGGGCTGTCACGTTCCAATCGATCGAACGCACATCGTCACCATACTGATATTCACGAACTTCCGAGAAAGTCATACCCCTGCCCTTGAAGGCAGAATGGTACTCTCCCGCGAAAATATGATTGGATAAACCACGTGTTTTTATCTCAATCTTCCTGACTTTTTGTATGATTTCGCTTGTTTCCATACATCAGGGTACTTCAACTGAATTTAAAATTTCGGTAATAATTTCGTCTGAAGTCATGTTGTTGGCTTCCGCTTCGTAACTCAGTCCGATACGGTGACGCAACACATCATAACATACCGCTCGCACATCTTCCGGAATCACATAACCGCGACGTTTGATAAAAGCATAAGCCCTTGCCGCCAGCGCCAGATTAATAGAAGCACGCGGAGATGCTCCGAAGGAAATCATTTCCTTGAGGGTATTCAGTCCGTATTCCTGTGGGAAACGTGTAGCAAAAACAATGTCGATGATGTATTTTTCGATTTTCTCGTCGATGTAAACCTGACGAACCACATCGCGTGCTTCGATGATTTCTTTGGGAGTCAGCACGGGTGCAACCTGCGGTTTTTCCTTTTTCAGGTTCTGACGAATAATCAGTTTTTCTTCTTCTTTTTTGGGATAGTTAACAACCACTTTCAGCATGAAACGGTCAACCTGTGCTTCGGGAAGCGGATAAGTTCCTTCCTGCTCAATCGGGTTCTGGGTAGCCAATACCAAAAACGGCTCAGGCAGTTTATAGGTACTATCTCCGATGGTTACCTGACGTTCCTGCATGGCTTCCAGCAAGGCACTCTGCACCTTTGCCGGAGCGCGGTTAATTTCATCAGCCAGGATAAAATTCGCAAAAACAGGACCTTTACGGATGCTGAATTCTTCTTTCTTCTGACTGTAAATCATTGTTCCTATTACGTCAGCCGGTAATAAATCCGGAGTAAACTGAATCCTGCTGTAATCTCCTTTGATCAGATCAGACAGGGTTTTAATAGCCAGCGTTTTAGCAAGGCCGGGAACCCCTTCCAGCAAAATATGTCCGTCAGACAACAAACCAATCAACAGGGATTCAACCAGGTGTTTCTGACCCACAATTACTTTATCCATACCCATCACCAGGGCATCCACAAAATAACTCTGCTTTTCTATTTTCTCGTTAAGTTCGCGAATATCAACAGATTGTTCCATATACTTTGTATAAAATATTTTTGTAAAAAGTGGAACAAATGTACGATAAAAAAATATCTCAAAATCCTGATTTAATAACTATTAACGCGAATTTAGATTATTAAGTAATGAACGAAAAAACAAGTGGTTGAGAATAACCTCATTTCTCTCCCGAACGGGCTTTCACCCATTCCCTTGCATTCACAAAAGCCTCTACCCATGGGGTGATTTGATCGCTATTAATCCGCTCTGCCGGATAATGTGCCCATTGCCATGGGAATATCGCTCTTTCGAGGTGGGGCATCATCGCCAGATGACGACCATCAGCGGAACAAATACCGGCAGCAGCATAATCCGATCCGTTGGGGTTCGCAGGGTAACCGGCGTGTGTATATTTTGCGATGATATGGTAGTCACTTTCCTGTTTCGGCAGGTAGAATTTACCTTCTCCGTGTGCCACCCAAACACCCAACTTGCTTCCCGAAAGCGATCCGAACATCACGGAATTGTTTTCAGGGATGGTGAGTCCGACAAAGCCGGACTCAAATTTATGCGAGTCGTTGTGCAGCATACGTGGTTTTACATCGTGTTCAGGAGTTACCAAACCAAGTTCAACCATCAACTGGCAGCCGTTGCAGATACCTAAACTCAGTGTATCTTCGCGTTTATAGAAATTATCGAGCGCTTGTTTCGATTTTTCGTTGTACAGGAAAGCACCAGCCCAACCTTTAGCAGAACCCAGCACGTCGGAATTGGAGAAACCACCACAGAATACAATCATATTGACATCTTCCAGCGTTTCCCGTCCCGTTGCCAGGTCGGTCATGTGTACATCTTTTACATCGAAACCGGCCAAATAAAGTGAATAAGCCATCTCACGATCACCATTGGTTCCTTTTTCACGGATGATGGCAGCTTTAATTCCACTTGGCTTTCTATCCTGAGTCAGTCCGAACTG
>JARKQF010000231.1 GCA_029973975.1 Paludibacter sp. | reverse complement strand
CTATCTCACGAATCAAATTATAATACTCCCAGGTCGTCTGTTCGCCAAAAGTCCGTACGTTGGTTCTCAGGAAATAGACTCCCGTGTTTTTGTCTATTGCGGTAATATCCTTGATCGTCCAGTTTACTTTTTGCATTTCAGACCATCATAATTCGTCTGTTCGGCATCATAACCCCACACATTGAGCACCCTTGTATGAAAGCGATGCGACAGATTGATCTTGTCTTTCGTGCGCAGGTGGTTTTCGACAAAAGTTTGTTTGAGCTTGAAATAGTCGGGCTTCAACCGGTTGACCTGCTGGTTGAACTCCCTGATAGCCTCGCTGCTGTAACCCGATTTCTCAATCACCTTTTTGGAGAAATCTTCATCGAAGTAGTTGCTGGCAAAGTATTCACCGATATTTTGAATGAAATGAATCATATTATTTACCCCAAACATTATTTATTGGTACTGCTTGTAAATTTTTACCTCCGAATCCGCCTAACACATGCTCTCCCGTATACAGCAAAATCCCTTTTTTAAATTTATGGCCTGCCAATTGGGCTAACTTCTTCAATCCTTTAAAGTCATCTGGTTTCAAGGAGGTTTTTGATTTTATTTCGATTCCATAGATCATCTTTTTTTGATCTTCGATCACCAAGTCCACCTCTGCACCTTTGTGCATGCTAAAATGCATTAATTTTAACGGGGCATTGAACCAACTGATTTGTTTCAGTATCTCCATGGCTACAAAATTTTCTACAAAATGTCCTGCCTGTGTTCGGTCTTGCAACAGGTCGTCACCACTATTCTCCAATTGACACAACAGTCCGGTATCGTTTAAAAATATTTTTGGCGATTTCACAAATTGCCCTTCGGCATTAGGAGTCCATGCAGGGATTTTTACAATCATAAAAACTTGTTCCAACAATGCCATATAGCGTTGAAAAGAACTGTTTTTTATTCCTGTCAACCGGGCAATATCAGACATATTGATCGTGCTTCCTACCCTCACACTCAGCTGGTTTAAGATTTTTGGCATGTATATGAGACCATCAATATTGGCCAGGTCTCGGATATCTTTTTGCAGGATAGATTCCAAATAGGCCTGCAACCATTTTGCTCTTCGGCTTTCCGAGACACGGTTTACGACTTCGGGATATCCTCCCCGTCTTATCAGTTCAATGATCTCCTCCCAACGGGTAGGAATAGATTCAAAGTTATTTTCATCGTTGATTAAGTTATCCAGAAATACACTTTTTCTTCCATTTATTTCATCAACCGAAAATGGCCAAAGGTGGTGTGTTTCGATTCTTCCGGCCAATGAATCGGCTACCTTGGGTTGTAGCATTACATTGGCAGATCCTGTGAGGATGATTCTACGATTGCGATTGTCATCAATCAGTTTCTTGAGACTTAAAAATATCTCAGGTGCGCGTTGCACTTCATCAATAATTACATTCTCGCCAATATCCAACAAGAAACCCATTGGATCTGATTGAGCAGCAGCTAATACCGACGGATCATCGAAGGTGACATAACTACCTGAAAAAATACCATCTTTCAATAACTGTTGACAAAAAGTGGATTTTCCAGTCTGTCTTGCACCTGTTATCATTACCACTGGCGTGTCTTGCTGTGCTTTTGATATCTGCGTATATATAAATCGTTTAATCATGTCTATTTTACTGCAAATATATCAATTTGTGGGTAAATATGGACAATCTCGTGGGTAAATATGGAATATATTTTTCGCGGAGACGTGCTAATTATAAAATACCGCCAATACTTTTAAATAGGGAACGCTGTTTAAACTTGTCAAATCTTTGAAATATTGGCTCGACCTGTTGAGTATGGTCTCAATCTCGATCTCCTTATCTCTCCTGCGTCTTTTCACAAATCCATATTCAGGCTTGTCACCAAACTTAATCTCCATCTGGTGCTCCTTGCTCCTTTTCCAGTTCCTCATCTTTTCTTCGTAAACTGCCATCTCTTTCTCCATTTCCAATTGAAGCTTTTGCTGTTGCTGATCCATATGAAGTTGATGAGCAAACTTGATTGCATCCGGCAGCAAGACCTCCAGCTGCTTGATCTCTTCATCGGTTATCTCCACCGTGTAAAGTTCTTTGTTTATTTGATGCTCTTTCAGGAAATCGGCAAACTTCATCGGCCTGTCCGCCAATCCGCCACTCCTGTGCATGGGTACCACAAAAAGGTCGGAGAGAATGGATTGTCCCAGATTATTGGCTACCAAACCCTGAATCAGATAGTAAGCCATATCCTTGGGCAGGCGATTAATTTTGGAAACAAGTGCCACATCTTTATCGACTGAAGCTTCCAACTGCGTCATCAGATAACGGACTACCGGGTGAAGCTCATAGAGCATCTGAAATCTGGCCCACTCTCCTTTTCGCTTGCGCGCATCGCTAATCGCTTTTTGCACATCCTCCCTGTTGAGTGAGAGTTGATATACATCACCAATCCCTCCAGGTTTTGCTTCTTTGGGTAAATCGTAAAGTATCCGATCAAGCTCAGGAGTGTTCTTCACCTCAAGAAGATCACCCTCAAAACAGGCATCATCGGTTTTAAGGCTATTGTCACTTTTCAGTTGCTCCAGTAGAGCGGTATAATAGCTTTTATCGTTCTCAAAGAGTGAGACCTCTTCCACGATGGGATCCTCGATCGCTAATCTGGGGGTGGACTCGTCAAACAGGGCATCAAACCAGTCGTCCGACTCTTCACTGGTGGGTGCTCCATCCAGCATATCCCTATTCCCTGTTGCAATGGCAGTGGTCACCAGTTCCTCTTCGGCAGATGCCTCATAGAGTTTATAGACCGATGCGGCATCGCCCAGGGATTGATAAACAGCTTCCTCCTTTTCTTTGAGTTTATTGACAATATGCAGGTCATCTTTCAAACCATCCAAATCGGAAGTGGCTACCATGTAATGTATGAAGGGTGTTTTGGTTTGTCCATACCGGTCGATCCTTCCATTTCGCTGTTCCAGCGTGATCAGCGACCAGGGAATGTCGTAGTTAAACATATGGTTGCAGTAGTAGTGCAAGTTTACTCCTTGCGAACCGGCATCCGAAGTAAGCAGTATGCGATAGTCAGAGTCCTCTTTTCCAAAATCATCGATGATGCGCTGTTGCTCCATACCGGTGAGTGAGCCGTGAAAATCGGCTATCACACTGTCATCCAAGTCAAAGTCACTTTGCAGTTTCGTTTTTAACGCTTTGAGCGTCTCTATCCGCTCAGCAAAAACAACGATTCTGAAATCTCTCTTTCTTCCATACCAGCCAAGGTCGATTAACTTTTTTCTAAATGCCAGGTATTTGGTATCTTGTTTATGATGGATGATTGCTTCCAGTTTCGCCTTCAAATTGTACAGAACATCACGGTTCTGCTCCACAATATCTTCCTGTTCTGTGAGTGCATCCAGTTTACTGATCCTGTTTTCAATGGACTTTAATGCTGCCTCGGGAGATGACATGTAGGACTTGAACAGACCAATGGCAAAAAGCAAATCTTTTTTCTGTTTGTTGCTGGTTTGCTTTCCGAACAAATCAGTGGAAATATCGTCCGGCATAAGGTTCTGCAGGGCTGCAAACTTAATGTTTTGCTGGATCTGCAGAAACTCATTCTCTGCGTCGCTTAGCTGGGCATGGATGGATACGACCTCACGATCCTGAAAATTGGATCGTACGGCATCATCGTCAATATCATTTTTAAACCGACGTACATAGTAATCCTTGATATCTTCCCGTGAATAATTGTACTCCTCTTTGATGGCCAGCGGCTCAATCATGTTGATGAGGTTGGCAAAGTTTTCCGGTTTTCCGTTGTGAGGAGTGGCTGAGGTGAGAATCAGCGACTCACACTTGGTACTGAGCAATTGTGCTAGCCCTCCCCGCTGCGAAGAGCTGTTTGCAACAGTATGGCATTCATCGATAACCACAATGTCCCAGCGTGTTTTTTCGATATAGTGTTGAAACTTGGCATTGTTTTTCAAGGTGTCTATGGATACGATGGTCTTATCGTAATAGTCGAAGGGATTCTTGTTGATCGGGAGTTCAGATTTGATTCTTGAAATCCCGTCCGAATCCAGGCGCACCAGTGGAATGGCAAATCGATTCCATATCTCCTGTTGGAACTGGGAGAGGATGTGTAACCTTCCCTATTTAGGGAAGGTTACACAAATAGGGAAGGTTACAGTTGATGAGTCATTAATAAATGCATGTTTAATCACTGATAAGGTAGATCTCAAGACATACAAGATGCATTTATCATTGGAAGATGTAATGTAGAAAGAGGCTGAATTCTTGCAGAGGGAGTTAATGCTCGGAGATAAAACATAGCCAACCGACTATACGCAAACAATATAAACATTTTAATACATGAAATTGTAGATGCGCTTTTAAAAGTTGACTTAAATAAAAGAAAAGATACTCAGAAGGGTTTATTATTAATGGATATTATCGAAGTGTTGGGGAAAATTGCTAGTGAGCAAATGGACGAGCGAGCGGAAGCGTACTTAAAAACAGAATATGAACGAGGAAACGATAAAGTAAAAAAGGCGATAAAAAAGTACTTAAAATGAAATTTGTGTAAGTGGTCGCCCTCCTAGCGACCTTCAAATTTGGGCCGACCGCACAGCCGATAACACAGCATTGCCGCTTCGGGTCGCGGAAAGCCAATTCATGATGTCGGACAAGTAAGCTGTGTCATGGAGTTGACGCGCCCACATCGATTCGCTAACCGAGTCGGCGGGGAGGGTGGATTCAGAGAAGAATGCCCGCCTTGTAAGCTCATCGACGTCGGCAATGCCAAACGTTGTGCGGCATACAAAAAAAGCCAACGCTGAAAAACCAAAAGAGCTTGCCCTTTTCCAACCCACGACAAGACAATGAATAATTGCACTGAAAAATAGTGAACTTTTACTATCTTTGACACCGAATAAACAAAACTTAGGTTTCAAATGAACCGAATAAAAGAAGTTTTAAAAGACAAAGGGATTTCGCAGGCTTGGCTTGCCAAACAAACGGGAAAAAGCTACAACACGATTAACGAATATGCTCGTAATGTGAGACAACCGAGTTTGGAAGACTTGTACACCATTGCGGAAATTTTAAATGTGAAAGTCAAAGATTTATTAACTGAAAGAAGATAAATGAAATTATATACAACATTAGAGCAACAACTCAAAAAAGAGCCCAACTTCGTTACAGACAACGGAGAACTGAAAAAATGGGTGGTGTTGAACAAAGCACAAAATTTTGACGAAGAATTGATTGGACTGTTGCTTGACAACGCAGACCTGAAAGAGAAGTTTTTTGTAAACGTGAAAGGCACATTGGTTTTTAACCAAAACTTGTTTGTTCAGTTTCTGGAACAAAAAAACTATCTGAACGACAGCTACACCCAATTCAAAAACAAAGTTGGACTGACCATTGACGGCAAATACCTGAAACAACGCAACGAAGTGGCATTGGTTTGGCCATTTAAAGACTGCATTTTGGAAGGCGGACAAAGCCGTGAAGAAGACAAACGAGAAGAAATATTCTTTAATGAAATTTTGGCACAAGATGAAATAACCCAACTTTTAGAACCCAAAGTTTTGACCAATGCCAAACGCATTGACAAAGGCGGAGAAAAACCACTTGACCAATTTAACCGAAACGAAAACGGCACTATAGCAGACAACCTAATTATAAAAGGAAATAACTTACTTGGAATAGGAAGTTTATTGCCAAAATTCCGTGGCAAAATTAAGTTCATTTATACAGACCCACCATACAACACAGGAAGCGATTCCTTTAATTATAATGATGCTTTTAATCAATCGACTTGGTTAACTTTTATGAAAAACCGAATCGAGTTAGCAAAACGGTTGTTAGCACCTTCAGGGGTATTTATGGTTCAATGTTCATTTCACCAATTTGCATATTTAAAGGTTTTAATGAATGATTTATTTGAAAAACACTTGTGTGATTTCAATATACAAGTCAGACACCCTGATAGAGCTTTAACAGGCGACAAAGAGTTTAATGATGTTATTGAATATATTCTCATTTACTCGAACGATAAAGGCAAGAAAATGCCATTTATCGAAGAACAAAAAACTATAGATGATTATACATTGCAAATAGTCTTAAAGGAAGGTGTAGAACCTAAAATTATACAATGCGGTTCAAAAAGTGTTGAAATTTACTTACCTGAACAATATGAAGTAATATCAATACCACCAAGCAGGGAAGGATTGAAAAAAATTAGTATTCGGGGGTCAATTCGTGAAAAAAATAGTAGCGGAAGATTTTTCGTTAAATATTTGGAGAACCTAAGCGAATATCCACCAGAAACATTATTCAAAGTTCCTGATATGGGTGATGATTTAGAGAACCATAGATTCTTTTATTCAGCACCAAAAAATAAAAAGAATGGTGGTTATTATCAAGGTATGCCTACAAGTAGCGATGTGACTAAAAAACAGTATCCTAACTTTTACAATTTTGAGAAAGAATACAACAATGTTTCCAAGCAAGGAGATGTTGAGTTTAGAAATGGAAAAAAACCAGAAGAGCTTCTAAAATTTCTAATACAAATTTTTACCACTTCTAATGATATTGTTCTTGACTATCATTTAGGAAGTGGAACAACTGCGGCAGTTGCTCATAAACTAGGAAGACAGTATATCGGCTTGGAACAACTTCAAAGTCAAATTGATTTGTCTTTACAAAGAATTAAAAATGTAATCAATGGAGACCTAACAGGTATATCCGAAGATGAAGATGTGAATTGGCAAGGCGGTGGCTCATTCATTTATCTTGAATTAAAAAAATATAACCAATCGTTTATTGAGCAGATTGAAGAAGCCAAAGACACCAAAGCACTTTTGCAGATTTGGGAGCAGATGAAAGCAAAAAGTTTCTTGAATTACAATGTGGATATAAAGAAGCAGGACGAGCATTTGGAAGAATTTAAAGCATTAGCCCTTGCGGAGCAGAAACAACACCTTTGCGAGCTACTGGACAAAAACCAATTGTATGTAAATCTTTCTTCGCTCAATGATTCCGATTTTTCTTGCAGCGATGAAGAAAAGAAAGTAACCCAAGACTTTTATCAAACAAAGAAATAAGCAAATGGCGTTTTTATATGATATATTGTTACAGGAATTTGGTAAAAGAGCCATTGCCCAAGTTGCCGTTCCTAATCACATAACCGACAATTTAAAGCCTGGATTTGGTCAGCGACCTTATCAAATTGAAGCGTTTCAGCGATTCATTCTTTGCGATTCAGAAGATTTTGAAGGCAAACCCAAAAAACCGTTTCACTTGCTTTACAATATGGCAACGGGAAGTGGAAAGACACTGATTATGGCAGGTTTGATGTTGCACCTTTACCAAAAAGGCTATCGCAACTTTTTGTTTTTTGTAAACAGCAACAATATCATTCAGAAAACCAAAGACAATTTTCTCAATCCACAGGCTTCAAAATACTTGTTTAACCACAAAATTGTGATTGAAGGAAAAGAAGTGCTAATCAAAGAGATTGATAACTTTGAAGAAGCCGACCGTGAGAATATTAATTTGAAGTTTACCACCATTCAACAGCTTCATATTGACCTGAACAACACCAAAGAAAACAGCGTAACCTACGAAGATTTTAAGGACAAAAAATTGGTTTTGATTGCTGACGAAGCACACCATTTGGTAGCAGGTACTAAGTCGGGAAGATTGTTTGGAAGTTGGGAAGATACCGTAAAGAAAATTCACGATTCCAATTTTGAAAATATCTTATTGGAGTTTACGGCAACCATTGACACAGATACAGCAGAACTCGTAAAACACTATCAAGACAAAGTAATTTTCAAATATGACCTTGCTCAATTTCGTATAGACAAGTACTCTAAAGAAATCAACCTAATTCGTTCCTTGTATGATGAGCAAGAGAGAATCATTCAGGCTTTGATTTTGAATTTGTATCGTCAAGAATTAGCAACTTCAAACAATATTAATTTAAAGCCAGTAATTCTTTTCAAAGCCAAAAGGACAATCAAAGAATCAGAGCAAAACAAAGAGAACTTTCACAAACTGATTGATGATTTTTCGGTGGCAATGGTGATCAAAATTCAAAAGACTTCTACAGTTCCAATTGTTCAAAAGGCTTTCCGATTTTTTGAAGTCAAAGGCATTTCAGCCAATGAAATAGTTAAACGCATTCAAGCCAATTTTAGATTTGAAAATTGCCTAAGTGCCAACAATGATGCAGAAGCCGAACAGAATCAAATTTTGCTCAACACTTTGGAAGATGAAAACAATCCAATCCGAGCCGTTTTTGCCGTTCAGAAACTGAACGAAGGTTGGGATGTTTTGAATTTGTTTGACATTGTTCGCCTTTACGAAGACCGAGACGGCAAAGATGGGAAGCCAGGGAAAACTACACTTTCAGAAGCCCAATTAATTGGTCGTGGTGCAAGGTATTATCCGTTTGCATTGGAAGAAGGACAAGACAAGTTTACCCGAAAATTTGATGATGATATATCCAATGATTTGAAAATATTGGAAGAATTGTATTACCACACCAAAGAAGACAGCCGTTACATTTCGGAATTGAAAAAAGCCCTTGTGGATTCAGGTATTTATGAAGATGATGAGAATTTGGTTCAACTCAATTTATTTTTAAAACCTGAATTTAAGAAAACAGATTTTTACAGAGACGGACACGTTTTCTTCAATAAGAAAGTGCCAAAGAGTTTTGACAACATAAAATCGTTTGCAGACTTAGGCGTAAAGAAAACCAACTACCGACACCCTTTATCTTCGGGAGTTGGCAGAATGTCGAGTGCCTTTTTTGAAATGGAGCCGACCCAATCGAATGATGAAGTAATTAAAACTAAAGATGTTCTTTTAGCGAAAGACGAAAATAGACCAGAAAAGGATTTTATACCAAATCATATAATCCGTTTTGCATTGAGCCAAAACCCGTTTTTCTATTTCGACAGTTTATCGCATTACTTCCCAAGCGTTGATTCGCTTTCAAACTTCATTGATAGCACCGATTTTTTAGCAGGGTTGGAAATCACATTTAGCGGAACACCTAACCGACTAAAAGAAATTAGCCATTTCGACTATTTGCAAGCCTTAAACGGACTTTTGCAAAGCATTGAAGCAGACATAAAGAGCAACTCGACAGAATACGAAGGTTCAGACTATATCAAAGAACCAATTCACAAAGTTTTCAAAGACAAAGAAATCAAGGTTTACAAAGACAGCGAAAGAGCAGACGGACAAGAAACATTGGTAGCCAACGAGCCTTGGTATGTTTACAATGCCAACTATGGAACAAGTGAAGAAAAGAAATTTGTAGAACTGTTTTCAAGACGATTTGAAGGACTGAATCAGAAGTTTGAAAACATTTACCTAATCCGAAACGAAAGAGAAATTAAAATCTTCGACAAACTCGGACGAGCATTTGAGCCAGACTTTTTATTGTTCTGCAAACAGCGTGACGGAGAACAAATGACTTTTCAAGTTTTCATAGAGCCAAAAGGAGAGCATTTAAAAGGATACGACAAATGGAAAGAAGACTTTTTGACTGAAATCAAAGCAGAACAAAAGACAATCAAAATCCATACAGACACTTATTTGATAACAGCCGTTCCTTTCTACAACTACAACAACGAAAATGAATTTAAGACAACATTAGAAAACACATTAAACGAATAGAAATGCGACACTATCCCAATAAGTGTGTAAGTAGTAATAAAAATTGGTTTAAAATTAGTCCCCAGTTCCTCACCGGCCTCGTCCATTTCTTGGTCGCTTCTCTAACGGCCAGGTATACAGACTTCATGACGGCCTCGTCGGTAGGGAATGAAAGCTTGTTTCTCGTGTACTTCCTGATCTTCCCGTTCAGGTTCTCGATCAGGTTGGTAGTATAAATAATACGCCTGATTT
>JARKQF010000228.1 GCA_029973975.1 Paludibacter sp. | reverse complement strand
ATATCTAACCCAACAATCTTTTTTGAACCGGAAAATAATTTTAAGTCTGAAATTAAGGATTTTAAATCTAACATTAAAACACCGCCAGGTATGTCTTTCCGGAAATTTGCTCCCCAGTTATTTGGAAAGCCGATAAACTATCTCTCCCTTTTTAACCATGCCTAATTCATTACGTGCTATAGATTCGATGTAGACTAAATCACTGCGCAATAAGACAATTTTCTTTTTAAGATCGCTGTTCTCTGCAGCCACACTATTATTTACCGCCTTCAGCTGCATCAGCTTTTTATTCATGAAATAATTATCTACCAATCCTCTGTTGCCGAATGTTATTAAAAGTGTCATTAAAAACAAAAAACCGGCCACATATCTGCCTACTTTCATTGGTAAGCAATCTCCCTGGTGATATATATCGGTTGCGTTCTCAAAAACTTCATAATATTTTTTGGGCCGTACCTCGGGAAATCTTAATTTAAATATTTCCTCATTGGCACACCCTTTATTTTAAAGTTTTGTATGCAAAATTAATGCTACATTGCTGTCAGCCATCAAATAATCAGATAATTTTTTAAAAACATCTTGCCCTGTTGTTTGTATTTTCTCTAATACTTTAAATATTTACCGAATTTGCCGCTAATAACAACACCAGACAAAAACAAAAGTCAAGAAAAATATATACCAATAGTTTATTTTTAATCGATCTTATTGACAGCCTGAAGTACTTTCAAAAAAGAGCCTCAGGCCGTCGGAGAAATGTTTATTTTTCGTTCAACCGGATGCCTTGATGACGATGCTGCAGTTGAAATGTTACTGAAGGGCAAATTATTTACGTGCCTATGAGATTGTAACGGCAGCTAACTTTCTACAGAAGGTAAAATTTGTTGTGGTTCGCCCAGAAGAAATTTGCCGCTCTCTATCCATTCTTTTAACGTGTTGGCTATCAGCCTTGCCTTGTAATAGCTGGAAAGAGGTGCGGTAATTACTTTTTTTCCATCAATTATAATTGTTCCGCTACGCAGGTCCTTATAACTGACTTCGGCCAGAGATTTGGACACACCTTTAGGATAATCCATGCTGTAATCATAAATCTGAGTATAGATGTCTTCGTCTTTGACTGCCGTAAAGCGCGCCATTTCTTCATCTAAAATAGGAATGGGAATGCCGATGCCGACGTATAAAGAAACTCCATAGCCGAGAATACTGGCCGCAGCAAGCCACTCGGACGTCATTTCCTTCAAATTGCCTACTACAGCAAGAGTGCCGGCGCCTTCCCTGGGAACACCGTTGGCTCCCCGCAGGACATTAGGGTTGTGCTGAGTACCCGGCCAAGCAACAAATCCCTGTGCTCCGCCCAGAAATATGCGTGTACCAACGCCGATCGTTCGATAATACGGGTCATTAAATAAAGGGCTCAATTGCCCCGCAGTCGCATAATTGGCATTAGCCATCCTCGGCCGCAACATTCCCATATATGTATAAATCGTTGTATCCGACAAATTTACGGCGCAGTTGTAATTTTGATAAGCATTCCGGGGATTGAATAAAACAGCGTCCCGCAAATCGTTGATCGTAATATTTTTTTCAACTTTTCTCGCCGGATAACAGTCCGTGCCGTATCCTTCGGCGCGCAGTTTAATAACATTGCCCGAGATCAGATCTTCTATGACATGACCGCCGCCGTAATTAAATTCCCCGGGGTAAACGCTGTTAAGGGGATCACCCTCAACAACTTCAGTAGCGCCTATATAGCAATCGACAGCGGCAATACCGCCATAGGCAGGGACATCATTCAGCCAGACCTTGGAGGCCCGGATTTTCGGAGAAGTGTGGCCGAAATTCAGAAACGCCCCCGATGAACACATGGCACCGAAAGTACCTGTAGTAACAACGTCTATTTTGCGGGCGGCTTCAACTGCGCCGTTCCTTTCCACAATGTCGATCATCTCTTCAGCGGTGACAACAACTGCCTCACCCTTTTTGATCTTTTCGTTGATTTCCTGGAATGTTTTTTTAACTTTATATTTTTTCATAATTAGAAAAAATCAGGATTTGTATTTTACAAGCTTTCCATATCACCGTTTAACTGCAATTGCAAAACATAAGGAGAGATTATGTGTGGCCGAAGCCGCCGGCCCCTCTTGCCGTGGAGCACAGTTCTTCAGCCTCCACCCACTCCACCTGGTAGACTCTTTGAATGACCATCTGAGCCAAACGCATGCCTCTACGAATCACAAAAGGTTTGTCTCCGTGATTGATAACTATTAAGGCGATTTCTCCACGGTAATCCGCATCAATTGTACCCGGTGAATTCAGCAGTGTAATTCCTTCATTGATTGCGAGTCCGCTGCGCGGCCTTATCTGCGCCTCAAAGCCGTCGGGC
>JARKQF010000224.1 GCA_029973975.1 Paludibacter sp. | reverse complement strand
TGATGCGGCCATTTTGTCCCGAAATCATGGTGGCTTTTTCTTTCATCGTTACCGGCAGGGAATCTACTCCTTGCATCAGGTAAACATGGGGTGTACGGGTGGTGTCATAGGCTGCCACGATGACTTCGGCCTCATAAGTTTCTCCAGAAAACAGGAAATTGCTTTTGGGCAATATCCTGGCGGCAATTTTGTCGTACCGGTAATCATCGGCACTGATTTCGCGCAGTAATTCTTCGACGATTTCCGTTTCGGCATTGTTGACTTCTGTGATGAATTTATTCAGTATCGGAATGTCGGCTGCCAGTGGAATGTCATAGAAATAATAATTTTCCCAGCTTTGTTTTTGTCCGACCGCATTATAATAATTTCCTTCCGTTTCCAAGCCTATTTTTACTTGTTCCCTGATGTGAGGCGCAACAAGGTTGAGCATGTTTTCGCGGTATGCTGTAATTTTTTTCTTCAGATCTCCGGCCCTTCCATCCGAACCATCATCCTTAACGCCAATCAGATAGTTCGTCGGGATGGTATAATTATCCTTGTTTTTCAGATTTTGAACCGAAATGTTTCGGGCGGAGTCAAGGGGTATACCTTCACTAAAAGCAATCAGTTCATCCCGTAGTTTCTCAATGTAAACTATCATTTCTGATGATAACTGCCGGGCTTCTCTGGCTTTTTTCAGGTATGGTTCCACCTTGGTTTGATTCAGGGCATAGTCTTTTTCCATGCGGGCGTACATGTCTTCCCGCTTGGAAACAAAGGCATCGTTTGTTTGCACCACGCTGGTATTCACAACAGAATACCCTTCGAGTACTTCTTTTGATACATTCAAGGCCAGCAACGCGGTCAGTACGAGGTACATCATACCGATCATCTTTTGCCTTGGCGATTCTTTTTTGGATGAACCCATTTTTATAAATACAATTAATTAAGTATGTACTGAATGTAAATATTGAAATCTCCCGATTGTATCTGCGTATAATCAGTCACAACGGTGTATAAGGTTACTTTATGCCCGTGAAATTTTCCGTTTCCGGTATTACTCGTCCCGATTTCATGAATTAAAACTGCCGGGACATTACTTAACTTTATCCTTCCTGCAGGCCTTCCGGTTTTTCCG
>JARKQF010000201.1 GCA_029973975.1 Paludibacter sp. | reverse complement strand
TATTCAAGAGCTAAGAAATCTAATTCATTTCTTTATATTATAATAATATATCAAATTTTAATTTTTGATTTTTTCTTTCTTTTGCTCCGCGAAGCGGAGTTCAGCTAACATTTGCTTAAGCAGTGAGCCGTAATTGGCGCGAGTTCTTGCGTAAGCAAGAACCGTGACAATAGGCGAATCTGCTTAAAGCAGTTGATACTCATAAAGGCCCTATAATAGGATATAAAATCTTTTACAGGAGGACCTTTATGAGATTCTACAAAGCACAACATCAATTCTACACCGGAATCGATCTGCACGCAAGGACGATGTATGTCTGTGTCATGGACCATACCGGTTCTATTGTCTATCACAAGAACCTGCCTTCCACTCCGGAAGCCTTTCAGCAGGTCATATCCCTGTACGGGACAGACAACGTCATTGGCGTCGAATGCATTTTTACCTGGTACTGGATCGCCGATTTCTGCAGTGAACGCTCCATCCCCTTCGCTCTCGGACATGCTTTATATATGAAAGCTATTCATGGAGGAAAAGCAAAGAACGACCGCATCGATTCAGAAAAAATAGCGGCGATGCTCAGAGGCGGCATGTTTCCAGTCGCGCACGTTTATCCGAAAGAAATGCGTGCTACCCGAGATCTTCTCCGAAGACGTGAATATTTCGTCAGACATCAGGCAGAACTGTTTACCCATATCGAGAACACGAATGCTCAATATAATTTTAATGCTGTACTTCAGACCAGGAAGATGAAAAGCAGTACCTACCGTAACACTCTGCCCGAACAGTTTTCCGATGATGGTGCGCGAAAAACAATAAAAGCCGACCTGTTCCTCGCAGATACCTTCCATACTCTTATTTATTCAATAGAAAAAGAAATTAAAGCACAGGCTTCCGTCCATGATCCGCATTCTATTGAACTTCTACAGACCGTTCCAGGCATCGGTGACACATTGTCCCTTGTCATCCTTTATGAAATTCAGGACATAAATAGATTCCCTGGCGTGGGAAATTTCATCTCATACTGCAGACTCGTCAAATGTGCCCATGAATCTGCAGGAAAAAAAACGGGAGGCGGACATGATAAGATCGGTAACGTTCATCTCAAATGGGCTTTCAGTGAGGCAGCTGTCTTTTTCCTTCGAAACAATGAACGGGCTCAAAAGATGCATCAGAAGCTCGTCTCTAAATTTGGAAAAGGAAAAGCTCTATCGCTTATCGCTCAAAAACTCGGACGGACTGTCTATTATATGCTCAAACATAATACAGCATTCGAACCTGACAAGTTTTTTCAGGACGGCATAGCAGAGCCCCTCGCCTAACTGGAACGCTCCGGCGATTCCCTTGCAGTTGATTGGATTGCTATGCCGGTCCTTTTTATTCATGACCTGATAAATACTAGCAGACTGTCCCGGCCTGACCTGCGTCACTAACTGGATCATTTTGAATCCTTTCGTTTGCTTCAGGCAGATACCGGGTACCGATGAGATTCTACGGCACGTCGTTTCGTGACCGTCTATATGTGTTTGGTGCAGGCTGCTTCGTCTCCTGTATCTTTCGGTGAATAACGATTCAGTATGCTTTTTTTTATTCGGAATTGAATCATTTTCTCATTCTTTACGCCGTCTGCTTTGACAGACAGCCCGTAGTAATTATTATTTCAAAATATTACTTGACATCTCGGGCCTTATATGTGTTAGGTTTTTCAGAAAACTTCAGATTCTCGCTGGATGGTGCTAGTCCACTTTACTTTATTATTATCATTTTGGACTTCAATTTGTATGTTTCTTTTTCTAGCCCAGCTTGGTTCATTCGGCATTAATCTAAATCTTTGTGTTAATTGATTGTTGTCATATATTAATTTACCAGTGATAAGATCTTCATGAGAATCAATATTTATACGAAAATTTGTTTCAACAACCATACTCAAATTACTAAAAATAGGTTTTTCAAACTGAATTAGCATCGAACCTTCATTGTTAGATGGATAAGTCGATACTGAGAGAATCCCAATTGAATTATTTTTTACTATGCCACGAACTAGAAACATTTTACTTGAAATTTCTATATATCCATTTTCTAAGCGACTAATCACATACTCTGTTTCATTGGTGCCATTACTATAAACCCATTTTTCTCCTAATGCAATTTTACTGGGGTATTGAGTAATATCTAATTTTTTTTCACCAGTTCGAATAACAGCCATTTTAAATAATTCTGAGTAATAACCTTTCATTCCTTTAAAGAATATTGGAATATTAACTAAAACTGGAATCTCATAATTCTTTCCATCAATAATGATTTTGCTTTTATCGTTAGCTAGCGCACTCATTTCTCGAAACATTATTGGAAAAGAAGTTTCAGCCGAATGGCCTTCTGGATTTGTTAAACCAGCAAATTTTTTTGAAGGTGCAGAAGAGCAACTTAAATAAAAATCAATCATTTCTTGATCAGCAGTTCGAAAACTCATTGAAATTGCTGGTTTGAGTTCGATAATTTCCTTTTTATATTCAATCTCGGTGAAATAAGTTTTACGAATTGTCCCATCTGAAATTATTCTATTTAATTTGTCTTGATTATTTAAGTAATCAATTTGTGTCTGATCATGCTTAGTTAAAATTACACGAATTTGCGTAGTATCAGCATCATTTATCATTGCTTCAATAGATTCATATTTTGGATGATTAAGAAAATATAGCATTATATGAATATCATTCTTTTCATAAAATGTATCAAATGGATTTATAATATAACTATAAGATACATTTGTGGTATCTGAAATAGTATCTGTTTTTAATATGTCTTCTATGTTTTGAGCTTGTCTTTCCAGAAATTCTTTTCCATAATTTGTAGCACAACCAGAAATCATTAAAATTGCTAGGGATAAAAATACTATATATTTATTCATATCTTCTCCTTTTTATTTTTGCCCGAAGGGTCAACCTAACATTTGCTTGAGCTGCGTGGCGTCATTGGCGCGAGTTCTTGCGTAAGCAAGAACCGTGACAAAAGCCACGTCTGCTCAAAGCGATTGTTATATCGTCTTCTCTTATAGACAAATTATGTAATATTATAACACAATATTTAAAAAATAGCAGATTTAATTAAATTTTAAAATATTGAAATAATTTATTTTATCAGGAACGTCCGAAGAACCTCTAAAAAGATAAGAATGTATTTCTCCGCTTGTATCGAAGCTATCCTATTCATAAAACCTATGCGGTAAATTATATTCTACCAGGAACGTCTGAAGGACACTAAAAAGATATGAACGTATTGCAAGATTTTTAACAAACCAATCTCGTCTATAAAACCTAATCGTAAATTAATTTTATACCAGGAACGTCCGAAGGACTCAAAAAAAGATATGAATGAATTGCTATATTTTAAACGAATCAGTCCCATCACTAAAACCTAATCAGAAAATATTATTTTACAAGGAACGTTCGAAGAACACGAAAAAGATATGAATGTGCTGCTATATTTTAAACGAATCAGTCCCAACTGTAAAACCTAATCGGAAAATGTTATTTTACCAGGAACGTCCGAAGGACACCAAAAGATATGAATATATTGATATACTTTCAACAAAGTAATCTCGTTTCTAAATAATAAAAATCTTATTCGATATAACATACGCTTAACCTGTAAATCCGTCCGCGCGCAGCGCGGTTTGGCGCGCAACCTGCGTAGGAGCGAAGCGACCGCAGGTTGCGTGACAAAAGGATTTATCAGGTTGAAGCGATTGTTAGATTGTACTATTTATTACTA
>JARKQF010000180.1 GCA_029973975.1 Paludibacter sp. | reverse complement strand
TTATCTAAATTTGTATTTACATTAAGCGATAAATCCCAAGATGCCATTAAAGCCTTGGTATCTGGTAAAAGAGCTGTTGCTTTGATTAAACGGCTAGAATAAGTCATAAGTTCATTCACTCTTCATGTTCAAAAATAATTAGATCGCCGACTTGGCAAGAAAAATACTCGCACAAAGCTTTAATAACAGGGGCATCGTAACGGGTTACTTGATTATTAGCCCAGGCGTTTAGTGTAGACAAAGCGATACCAGTTTCTCTAGCCACTTCATTCAGGGCGATATTTCGTTGCTCACGAGTAGCTTTGTGCGATAGCAGGATACGAAAAAGGTTTGAAATATTATCGGTCATTTCCGCCTCAGCCAATGAGTTGGGGGATCGTTATCATCTTATATCGGCTTGAAAATTTTGTCAATCAAATTAACTGACTAGTCAGAATTTCGCAATCTTTACTCGAGCTTATTTGATTTGAGTATTACTTATATGATGGGAAATAGTCATGGGAGAATTCCTTTAAAAAAAGATGGTTACATAATTCATTACCAGGTATATAAAAAAATAACCAGCGAAAATTACTGCTGGTTCTTTCTCACGCAATAAGATTTCGTTATCCGTTTCTAGCGGTTGGGCTTATCAATTCCCCATTTCTTAAAAGCTTCCGAAAGAATGGATTTTGCTTCCTCTGAAGTAGCTGTAACGCCTTTTTTACTCATTTCTATTTGAGCTTCCCAGAGTGCATGCGCAATTTTTCCCCGGTTCTCACCAGTGAGATGTGCGAAGGATTTGTAGATTTTTAGTAATTGAGGTTCAGGTTTGGGAAGATCTAATACTTCGTAAATATCAGTTCCGAAAATACCGGCAATGCTTAACACTTCTGGCTCTTCTGGTAAAAACTCACCATGCAACCAACCTAATACCTTGGAGGGTGGATAGCCTAATAAATCGCAAAAGGCTATGAAATCTTCCTCTCCCTCCTGGGATCGGCTCCATCGTTTGTACGCTCTGTTAAACCAGGACGGAAAGTTGGACATGCGGCTTTACTTTTCAAGGCTTACGATGTGGAATATGAAAAATATGTTCGCCTCTAATCATATAATATTTTCTTCAATCTGACAACGAATCCCCCTTCATTTCATCAGATCATCTTTATCGTGCCTGATTCTCCTGTTGATCATGGACCGGGCTTGTTTCAAAAGGATTGCACAAACCTAATTGACCTGCCATCGCCATCATCTGGTCACGGCTGTCTGTGCCAAATTTCTTTTTCAAAGCACTGATGTGTAATCGAAT
>JARKQF010000083.1 GCA_029973975.1 Paludibacter sp. | reverse complement strand
AAAACCTGTATTGGGAGAGATTGTCTGGTTTGCATTCCAAGGTGTGGTGTACATATTACAGGTGAAAGTCAACACTTCGCCTGTATCTCTATTACAAAGCAAATAAATATAACAATTGATTAAGTTAGTTCATGTTCGTTTCAGATTAGATTATTTTATTTCAGCAATATTAATGATTTTTATTTCTTGGAACTCTCTTATGTCCATTGAGAGCATTCCCATACAGAAGATTTTTGTAAATTATTCTTTATGATAGAAATTTACTCATTTTATTTGCAAATATCTTTTCTTTACTGATGTACCGGTCGTACACAAACAAAACAGCAATTGCAATGATCAGTGCAATAAATCCGGCTAAGCCGGGCATTCCCACCGTCAAATCGTTGCCGCCTTCTATCAGCATAATGGAGATGCCATTGGTTGCATTCATGGTGCCGTGCAGGATAGCCGCGGCAATAACCGATTTCGATTTTATGGTGATGTATAAGAAGATGATCGATAGTAAGATACACAGAATTGTCATCATGAATACCCCTGCTACCGGATGATCGGGATAATTATGTCCCATTAAAATCATGGGAGCATGCCAGATACCCCAGATAAAACCGATGAGGATGGATGCTTTAATGAAGTTCATATCTTTGAATTGCTTCAATAGAAATCCCCTCCATCCCAGTTCTTCTCCGAAACCTGCGATGGCGTTGACGGTGATGCCGGCAATCAAACCCTGCATCAGGGTAATCCAAACAGGATGTAGTGGTAGCGATTTTACGGAAGCTCTCATCTGTTCTGCCTGCTCCGGAGTCATCATAGCCTCGAAACGACTGAACATGCCCGACATATCGGGACTGTAAATCACATCCGGAAATAATAAGCTGATGCCGAAGGTCAGAAAAGCAAGAACAGGTATGATCAACCAGGCGACGAAAAACCATTTGTTGATCTTAAATGAAATCAGTAAATCAGTTGCAATTTTCTCCCGGTGAATCAGCTTTTTTACAATAAGAACAGCGATTGTTGGAATAAACATATAGATTATCCCTAAAATCATAAATCCGGTGCGGTCATGACTCCCTCCTCCGTTGAGTTTGTATATTCCTGCTATTAAAAAACTGATGGAAAAAGTCAGGATTAAAAACAGGGTTGTTTGGTTGATTTTTTTCATGTTTATATGATTTTTCTTCTGTGACTCATGTGGTCGAGTTCCTGTATAAATGATGTTACTCAGGGTCAGCTCCTTTGTTTTTCTTCGAAATCCTGCCGCTTTTCTTCAATGCCTGATCGAGTATGTACAAAATCTGCCCGTTGGTGCTGCGGAATTCATCCGCAGCCCACTTTTCAATGGCATCCATGGTTTGGGCATCGATGCGCAGGACAAAACTTTTATTTTTGTTCTCTTTTGCCAAGCCAATCCGGTTTTATTGGTGTAAGGTTCCGGTGTTTAATACCGGTTGTGCATTTTCTTCGCTGCAAAGTACCACCAGCAGGTTACTTACCATAGCGGCTTTTTTATCTTCATCCAGGTCAATAATACCTTCTTCGGATAATTTGTTCAGAGCCATTTTAACCATACCGACAGCACCATCCACAATTTTTTCACGGGCGGCGATGATGGCATCTGCTTGTTGACGACGCAACATTACGGCCGCGATTTCAGGAGCATAAGCTAAATAATTAATGCGAGCCTCAAGTACTTCGATTCCTGCAATTGTCAATCTTTCGTTAATCTGATTCTCAAGGATCTCATTGATTTCAATTCCGCCCGAACGGAGCGTTAGGTCAGAGTCGTCTGTTCCCGCTCCATGATCGTAGGCATACATCCCGGCCACATTACGCAAAGCTGCGTCCGATTGAATCTTCACAAAATTCTCGTAAGCTTTCATTTTCTGGTTCACATTGTCGGATGCCGGAGTACCGGGAATCGTTGTAGTCATTGAAGCGTTGTCGATGTCGAATGAGGCTTTGTAGGTGTCGGTTACCCGCCATACTACCACCATTCCGATCATGATGGGATTTCCCGATTTGTCATTGACTTTGATGGGGTCTGCGTCTAAGTTGCGGGCACGCAAGGTAAGTTTTTTCTTGGTATAGAATGGATTTACCCAAAAGAACCCGTTTTCTTTTACTGTTCCTTCATATTTTCCGAAGAAAATCATCACCCGGGCCTCATTAGGTTCAATCTGCATAAATCCACCCCAGAATAAACAGTTGAGAATGAACAGAACGGATAGTACAATCATAATGATGGTAGTTGTAGCAGTGGGGAGTCCGGCATCTACAGCCCAGCTGAATACACCGGCAATACCGGCCAAAAACAGAAAATTGAAAATCAGCATAGGGATACCCGCTAATTTTACACCACTAAAAACTTCTTCTTTTGTTTTCATAATAATCTTATTTAATATGATATTAAAATGATATCACAAAGGTTCGAAAAAATATTTGTAACTACCAAATAATTAGTGAAATATTTTTCATTTAAATTAAATATTTAACATTTTGGGCTAAATAGCAAAAGGTTTAAAGAAATTACAAATAAGTGATTTCGTGCATAATGAATAGTGAATAATACACCTAAAACGTTTAATTATCCACATCTTTCCACATCAATTATTTTAGTTTTGCATTGTAAATTAAAATTTAATGCCATGAGATCTTTACAATCACTTAGTCTATCCTTTGTGATAGCTTTTCTTCTTGTAACAACATTATCTGCTCAAACGGAGCAATTATTGGTAGATGAAAATTTTCAATTCTGGACAGGTTTCACAGCTACAACCGCTAATCCCGATTTGGTGGTAAACAAAACCACCATGATATCCGATGAAGCGCTGGTATATACCATGCATGGTGTTTCGGTTTTGCCCGGCGGATATGCTAAAGACGAGACGACCAACAGTTTATCGACAGCCGGTTGTTTGAAAATGCAGAAAAACACGGAAGTGGTAACAGAAGGAGTTTCAATGTCGATTGAAATATCTCCATTGAAATCTATCACGAAAGTGTGGTTCGTAGAATGTACCACCGGCAGTAACCGGGGTTTTCAGGTGTGGAAAAAGGGCGCCAATGATGCGGATTGGGTGAGCATTCACAACGCCGTATGTAACCCGAGTTCGGGGATGGCAGTCAATCTGACGATCAATGAAGAAAATGTAGCCCTGAAATTTACGAACTTAGCGCCCGGACAATATGCTTTCCTCTCTGATTTGAAAATCTGGGGCAATGTGACCGGCGTGGCTATCCCGCCGGTTGTGCAGTCGGTAACGCCAACCAACAATGCAACTATCCCGGTGTCAGGCGCTATTACTATTGTCTTTTCTGAAAATATAAGCCGTGGTACGGGCGGCATCAGAATAGGGGATGAGATTATTGATGAACAAAACATCAGTATTCAAAACGAAACAATTACGATTCAATACAGTGGTTTATTAACTGACCGTTCGTATGAATTGGTGATTCCTGCCGGAGCGTTTAAAAATGCCGCTAATACGTCAACTGCATCCGAAACCAGATTGAATTATAAGACACCGGACACCATTTTACCTACACTGACTAAATCGTCGGTTACGGGTGATGCTGTGTTGCCGGTAAATGGATTTATTTCGCTGATTATGAGTGAATCTTGTCAGGCCGGGACTTCCAGTATTACAATTGGTACGAAATCTTTATCAGCAGCAGTATCAGCTTCTAACAGTAATTTGATATATCTGAATTACAGCGGTCTGGCTTATGATACGGAATACACGGTCGACATTCCTTCGGGAGCTATTACAGATCTTTCGGGTAATCCTTATGCGGGCACTTCTTTTACTTTCAGGACGGAAGTGGATGCCAAAGGAGATTTGCTATTCGGTTTTATCCCCGATGCGATTACTTTTCCTTCTTCATCTTCGGGTACGGTAACTCAGAATATCAATGGCTATAATGTGGAATTTGGTGGTGTAGCAAGTGCTGGAGCGAGAAATGCCGGAACTTATACCTATGCTTTCAAATGTAATTATGTGCAGTTGCCGGAACTTCCATCAGTTGGCGAACTTAGTTTTTATATTCAGTCGGGTGGAGGAACGGTTCCACAGGAGTATTACCTGCAAAAATTATCGGCCGATGGCACAAGTTGGAATACAATCGAAACTTTCATACTTGGGAACAACGACCGCAACACGATTCGTTCTGCCGCTGCTCAGTCGTCGGTGCCGGTTACACTCCGTTTGATGTACAACACTGCCCAACTCTGGTTTTATGATGTGCAGGTGTTTGCTTATGCCGATAATAGTCCGATAGATGATGGTCAGCCTCCGGTAGTTGTTTCAAGTGTGCCTGCGGTATCGGCCGCTGATGTACCTGTTAACGGAACTGTGCGATTGATTTTCAGTGAAAATGTAAAGACAGGAACAGGCAATATTCAGTTAGATGGTAAAGCGCTTACTCCGGGTGTAGTTGGAAAGAACGTGACCCTGCCTTACAGCAATCTGAAATATGCCACTAATTACACGCTGGCTGTTCCTGCAGGCGCTTTCAAGGATATGTTTGATAACGATTGTCTTAGCTTTACACTCACGTTTACGACCCGTGCAAAACCTGCAGTAACACCGAAAGTATTTGATTTTGTGGTGGCTGCTGATGGCTCAGGTGATGGTTTGACCATTCAGTCGGCTTTTGATGCGGTACCGCTTAACAATGCGTCTCAATTCCTGATTTTTGTCAAAAACGGAGTTTATCCCGAATATCCGACATTGGCCAAAACAAAAAATCACGTGAGCTTAACCGGTCAGAGTCGCGATGGAGTTATTATTACCGGTAATCGCAGAAGTGGTGTGGATGGTTATACGACTTCTACCTGCCAGACACTGGAAATTCTGGCGGATGATTTTTATTGTGAAAATATAACGGTGCGGAACACGGCAGGTATAGGCGCCGGTCAGGCTGTTGCTCTGAAAGTGTATGCCGACAAAGCCGTTTTTAAAAATGTGTTACTCGATGGTTATCAGGATACGCATCTCACGTCCAACACCGGCTCTCACCGTCAGTATTACCTGAAGTGCGATATCCGCGGTACGGTTGACTTTATCTTCGGAAATGGGGTATGTTATTTCGACCAGTGCTTGTTATATGTGCACGACAGGTCGACAGCCAATGTGATCGTGGCCCCTTCAACCAGTGCAACGAATACTTATGGATATGTCTTCAGCGATTGTACCATTGATGGCGCCGGGTCGCAGGATGGAGTTTATAACCTGGGACGTCCCTGGCAAAACGAACCTCGCACGGTGTATCTGAACACGAAGATGAATATTTTGCCGGCTTCCGGCGCTTGGATTAACATGAGTGCAATACCCGCTCTGTTTGCTGAGTATGGAAGCGTGAATGCTTCTGGTTATCCCGTAGATTTATCGCAGCGTAACCGCTTTTTCTCTTATACCGATGCTGGTAATAATGTGATTACCGGTAGTAGTCCGGTCGCTGTTTTAACAGAAACAGAAGCTGCAACTTATACCCGTGAAAGTGTATTGGCAGGAGCCGATTCGTGGGATGCCGGCAGGAAGACGGAAACCACTTCGGCAATTCAGCGGATTGGCATAAACGGAGGCTTGATGTCATGGGATGCAGTGGATGGGGCGATTTGCTATGTTATTGCCAAAGACGGCGAACCGGAGTTGATCACGACTGAAACTCAGTTGAATATTGACGTGAATTCTGTTTACAAAGTTACTCCCGTTTCGGAGTTTGGTGCATTGGGCGTGCCGGCCGAGGTCGGATTGACCGCAGTTCATTCTGTTGCTGATGATTTGCCCGGATTAAAATATAATGCTGTCCGTGATAATCTTGAATTTATCCGAGCGAATTTAATTCAGGGTATCGAGATCTATAGCGCCGGTGGACAAAAAATATTGCATAAAACAGGAGATGTGTCAATAATTCCTGTTAACGGATTATCTCCGGGATTTTATCTTGTAAAGATAATAACTACAACAAATCAAAAGGTTGTTTCCAGATTTATCCGGAAGTAGATCTTTCCTTTATCTGCCAGTAGTATCTAAAAATTTTTTAACAAATGAATCTCATTCTGAATATCTTAACGGTATTCGGAATGAGATTTTTTATGTCTGCCGGCAGAGTCTGATTTTCGGCGTGTATTATAACTTTAACAAATAATTTTTTCAAAATTAAATCCAAACCGGCAACTCGTTACGTCTAAAATACAAACATCGATGTAATATTATTTTTTTTGAATCGTCATTAAAACAAGAATTAAAATTTCAAATTATGAAAACGAATCAATATTTATTTAGGTTGTCGGTTTTTGCAGTATTATTATTTACCGGCATACATGTTTATAGTTCAGACAATATGTTTTCCTCTTCAGACAAGAATCAGACTTTACTAATAGAATTTTTCGAAACGGATACAGTTTTGATCGTTGTACCGGAAACTTGTGAGTTGAGCGCGATTGATAAAGCTGATATTGAAAACGCCATTTTTTGGGAAAATGATCAGTTTCGTCCTGAGTTCGTATACCGGTCAGAATATGAAGTAACAAAAAAAGACCTGAAAAAACACGTGCTGTTTTACGGATGCCTTAATCAGTTTCGGCGTAACGAACTTTTCAGTACTCCGCTAAAGAAGGCTAAGAATGGTTTTCGCTTTAACAACAAGAAATTCGATCACCCGTCTGACGCATTCTTTTATGTGAACAATAAGGCTGACAGAATGTATTTGTGTAAAAATGATACCAATGCACGTCATCAGTTCTTTAGCATGGGTAGTACCCCTTATCAAATGCATATTTTCAGTGATGATAAAATTGTCATAACAGGTGTAATGTAATCTATACTTAAATCTTATTTTCTGTCAAACTAAATTATAAATGAAAACAATTATTCCTATTAGAATTGTAATCGCAGCAGCGGTTATACTGGCAATGATTTTTCCTGTACATGCCGAGATTGAAATGGCAATTATCAAAGGTAAAGTGGTAAACGAACAAAATCAACCTGTTGAATATGCAACTGCCGTGTTGGTTAGTCCTAAAACGGGAGAAGTTATTAAAGGTGAGGTGTGTAATGAGAAAGGCGAGTTTAATATAAGTAAGGTTGATAAAGGTGAATATGTGTTGTCGGTAAGTATGGTTGGTTATAAGAAACACGACTCGGAAAAACTGATTGTGGATGGAAAAAGAACTGTGATTGAAAGGAATATTGTCCTGAACGAACAAGCTGAAATGCTGAAAGCCGTTGAGGTGGTGGCAAAAAAGGAATTCATCGAGCAGGCTGTTGATAAAACGGTTATACATCCCGAGGCATCTATCACTTCTGCATCGGAAAATGTGTATGAAATTTTGCGAAAGTTACCGGGAGTGAGTATTGATAACAACGATAATATTACGCTGAAAGGGATGCAGGGTGTGCGTGTAATGATCGATGACAAGCCAACCTATTTATCTGCAGAGCAGTTGGCTTCCTGGTTGAAAAGTATGCAGGGAAAAGATGTGGAACGCATCGAAATTATAGAAAATCCTTCTGCAAAATATGATGCCGAGGGTAATTCCGGAATTATTAATATCAAGACAAAACATACAAGAGCTCCGGGTTTTAACGGAACAGTGAATGGCGGACTGAATATCGCAAGTAAAGTTGGCTGGAACGGGGGGGTAAATCTCAATATGAATTATGGAAAACTGAACCTGTATGGTAGTTATTCTAATTATCACTGGGAAGGATGGAATTCGATGGATGCAATCCGTCGCTTTACCGGAACGGAATTGCAGGGTGCTTCTCAGGTTATTAAAAATAAAGAAACCTATGATGGTAGTTCACATAATTATAAGGCGGGGGCTGACTATTTCATTGCCAAAAATCATGTTATAAGTGTGATGACACGTGGTAATTTCGGATCCAATTACGGTGCAATGAATAACAGAACATCGTTTACAGACAAATTTGATCAGGTTGATTCTATCTTGATTACAACATCAACCGGAAATAATAGATGGAACAGTGCTACTTATAATCTGAATTATAAATGGGATATCGATACCACGGGACAGTCGTTGTTGTTCGATGTGGATTTTGCCCGTTTCGGATTTACGAGCTCAAATAACCAGAATGGGAAATACTATGATGCCAGTGAGATGGAGTTGAATCATGGTTTGACTGTGGTAACTACCCAGGGGAATGACATCAGTATCTTATCTTCAAAGCTGGACTATGTGTTGCCTGTGAATAAAGTGCTGAATCTCGAATCCGGACTGAAGTTTAGTTCTGTAATAACGGACAGTTATATTGATATGGATGGTTATCTGACTCAATATGATAATTTTATTTATGAGGAAAATATCCTGGCGGCTTATCTCAACGCCCGTGCTCAACTCAATAAAACAACACTGCAACTCGGGTTGCGGCTCGAAAACACATTCTCCAGCGGAAATTCGGTGGTGACTAATCAGGTGAATGATACTACCTATATTAAGTTATTTCCTTCTTTCTTTGTGCAACAGCAGCTGAATAAGGATAACAACCTGAATTTCAGGTATAGTTACCGCATTGGCCGCCCCAGTTATCATCATTTGAATCCATTCAGGTGGATGGTCGATCCTTATACCTTCAATATAGGGAATCCTAATCTGAAGCCTCAGTTTACGCATACTGCCGGGTTAAGTCACAGTTATAAAAACAAGCTGATTTCGAACCTGGGTGTCAATTACACGACAGGACTATTCACGGAGATAATCAGACAGGATGATGTGTCGCGAACTGTATATCAAACCATGGAGAATTTGCAAAATTCGTTAGATTTAACACTTTCGGAAACACTGCAACTTCAACCTTTTAAGTGGTGGAGGTTCAATGGAACCGTTACGGGCATGTACAAAACCATTCAAATGGATGAACAGAATTTAATACCGTTGAGCAGGTTTAGTTTCATGGCTAATATGAGTAATAATTTTACCCTTCCGTGGAAACTGGATTTGGAAATGAGTGGCAGGTACAACTCAGAACAACTGATCAGTAATATTATTCTGCGCCCGCGTTATTCGATTGATTTGGGGATACAACGAAAGGTGTTAAAGGATCAGGGTACAATTAAAGTGTCGGTAAGCGATATTTTGAATACCTCTAATGGCGGCGCTTATGCAAAATATGATAATGTGGATATCGAGGTGATGAATAAATGGGAATCGCGCCGGTTAAATATCTCCTTTAATTACCGTTTCGGGAAAGATAACTTCAAAACCCGGGCTAATCGGACAACTTCCTCGAGTGAAGAAGAAAACCGGAGTTCGAAATAATTTACCATCTCTATATATAGAAGAATATCCCTGAAAAATATTAATTTAAAGGAAATTCTTCAGCTCCATCAGTCTGCTGATCTTATAGGTCGCGGGCTGATTTTCTTTGTGGCGGCCATTCAGCGGAAAGTAAACCTGATCGATGCCTGCATTTTGTGCGCCACGGATATCAGCCTCATAGGAATCGCCAATCATGATGGCCTCATGCGCGGAAGCTCCGTTGAGTTGTAATGCATGCTCAAAGATTTGAGGATCCGGTTTCAACGCCCCGGCTTCTTCAGAAAGCACAATGTGGGAGAAATAATGTCCAATGCCACTGCTGTTTATTTTTTTATACTGAACTTCCCTGAATCCGTTTGAAATAAGTGTGAGGATGTATTTACTGCTGAGATAATCCAGTATTTCTAAAGCATCAGCCATCAACGCAGTTTTTGTCGGCAGTATTTCAAGATACTGATGTCCGATTTCTTCAGCCAACTGATGATCGTCGACTCCCATGCGTGCAAGCGGATACCTGAACCGCTCTGCCATTAAAAATTCCCGGGTGATTTCACCTTTACCATACGCTTCCCAAAGTTCAATATTTTTACGCGCATAGATGGTGAAAAATTCATCGAAACTACTGAAGTAATCTTTTAAGTCGCCTTCATCGAACATTTGTTGCAGCGAGAGTCGTGCATTGGTATGAAAGTCCCAGATGGTATCGTCCAGGTCGATAAAAACGTATTTGTACATGTAATAATTTAATCTACTTCAATCACAAGATACCTGCTCACACTCCAGAATTCTTTGGTGTCGGTAATCAACAGGGTGAAGGTATCATTCTCTTTTTCCAGTGTATAGGATGATTTGGGATGCGTGCTCAAAATCTTGGCCCTTGATGAATATAATGGAATTGATTTGGTTTTGCGGGCGTCGATACGCACAAAATAACTTTTGTTGAAATCGCTTT
This sequence comes from Paludibacter sp., assembly GCA_029973975.1. GTDB lineage: Bacteria > Bacteroidota > Bacteroidia > Bacteroidales > Paludibacteraceae > Paludibacter. The sequence goes on along the minus strand of JARKQF010000083.1, from coordinate 28,209 downwards.
CCAGCACACGACCCGGTCTGAACCAACCCTCGGAAGTGATAATATTCTGTTCTCTCAGTTCTTTTCTGGTTCCGAACACATACCAAGCTGTATGTATGGTTTCATCCTGTTCCTTGATTTTGGTAATATGCTCTTCCTTTTCCGATTCCAGCGCTTCGATATTACCGCTTAAACCGTCAATATCTTCATTCAGCTGTGTGATCAGCGAATCCTTTTTAACCAGTTCCTCTTCCAGCGTTTTGACTTTGAGGGCCTCTTCTTCGAGTGCTTTGGTGAGACGGGTAATCGTGCGTTCCAATTCGGCAAACTTAAAATTACTTTTGCTGAGTTTGCTTTTCAGTAAATTGATTTCTTCCCGGTTGGCCTTTAGCATTTCGTTGATGAAGGTCAGGTCATCGTTGATTTTATTGCGATTGTCAACATCACTCTCATCTCCTAACGGTTGCAGGGAGATTAGTTTCTCGGCATTTTTAATTTTTTCTATGTTTTGTTCGATCATGTTGATGGTGGCAAAATAGCTTTCCATCTCGGCTTTCATGGCTTCTTTCTCACGCGCAAGCGAGTCACGTTCGGCCTGAAGTGACTGGTAATCACCCGATCTGTTGTTGCAGGCAAGCATAACGAGGGTGAACACAGAGAGAAAGAAAAGTTTAGTTTTCATATTTTTTGTCCGGAGACATGTTTATAATTAATAATTATACCTTAAAAAACACCTTGAAAATATGGTTTTATTTCCGTTGCAAAATTAGCGTTAATATTCTAATCCTGCAACAATTAACACAATTTCTCCTTTGGGCTGATGCAAGGTATAATATTCGGCAAGTCCGGCAAGTGTTCCGCGTTTTGTTTCTTCGTGAAATTTTGAGATTTCACGTGATACAGAGGCCTTTCTTTCCGAACCGAAAACTTCACCCAGTTGGGTTAAGGTTTTCACCAATCTGAAAGGAGACTCATAAAAAACCATTGTCCGGGTTTCACCTGCAAGTGACTGCATCCTGGTTTGTCTGCCTTTTTTCTGGGGTAGAAATCCCTCGAAACAAAAGCGGTCGTTCGGAAGCCCCGAAGCTACCAGGGCGGGAACAAAAGCAGTGGCACCCGGCAGACATTCCACTTCGATGTCGTTTTCGACACAGGCGCGTACCACCAGAAATCCCGGGTCGGAAATAGCAGGGGTGCCGGCATCTGAAATCAGTGCGATGATCTGTCCGGCTTTCAGTCGTTGTACAATTCCTTCCACCGTTTTATGTTCGTTGAACTTGTGGTGCGAAACCATGGGCGTTTTAATCTCGAAGTGCTTCAGCAGAAAACCGCTGGTACGCGTATCTTCCGCCAGAATGAGATCAGCTTCTTTCAATACACGGATTGCCCGTAAGGTCATGTCTTCCAGATTCCCGATGGGGGTTGGCACAACGAATAGTTTCATATTCAGAATTTACGTTTGATGATTTGGTAGAAGTCCTCTGCTGCGGCACTGTTTTCTTCCCAGCCGTATTTTGACTGCAAAAAACCGATAACCTCTTCGTAAGTAGCCAGTTTGTTGATGTAGCTGAGGGTTTTATTCATTTCTTCCCCGTTGTTCTTAAACAATTCGCGCTGGAACCTGAAACGGTCGCCCAGACTGATTGCCTGTCTGATGTCATCTACTTTCTTGCTTCCGATAGCGGTGTTGATACCTCCGTTTTCACCTCTTGCCATCATTTCATTCCGGGATATTCCGTTACCTGAAATTTTCTCTGCGAGGGTTACTTTTTTTTCTACTGTTTCTGTTGTGGTGATAACTTTCTCCACATCAGAGGTTATTGTTTCTTCTTTTTCAATCGTTTCTGTAAATTCAACAGTAATGACATCTTCTGTAATTTCAATATCATCTTTATTGTCGGCAATAACCTCATTCTCCTCAATCGGTTCAGTTACTTCTTCCTCCTCCTTGATTTCTTCTTCCTCCTGTTCAAAAATGATATCATCATCATCATCATCATCATCCTCATCATTGTCTTCTTCTTCTTCTTCTTCTTCTTCTTCTGAAAATTCCTCCTCGTCAAAAGTGTTTACATCTTCTTTGTCCGTATTATTATAAACCGGAATATCTTCTTCCTCTGTAGTCTTTTCATTACTTACAAACTCTTTCGTTTCGGATATATCTTCCTTTCCGGTGTTAATCGTCATCTCCGTTGCAACAGACATTCTTTCCGTGATCTGCTGAAGTTCTTCCGGTTTCAGATTGCCTAACTGGTTGATATACGACCAGATATCGTCGGTTTTATTTTTTGCCAGATTGATGATGGCGGCCGGATAGGTGTCCATTTCCATGAATCCTTCTGTTAGCATAATGAGTTCATCGATGTTTTTCCGGATTAACGTAACAAGAAGTTCTCTGTTCATATCTTTTTAAAAAAAGAGGTAATACAACGGTTGTTTTTTTATATTTTTGCGAATGTAAGCAATAAGAGATTGCCGGCTTTTACTACTTAATAGCAGTTAAGAGTTCAAAAACGCTGTAAAGTTAATGATTTCAACAGAATAAATAATCAAAAAAATCGCTAAAAATCAACAATTACCATGATCTATTCAGAGCAGAACCGATTGTCGGCACAAAAGAGGGGGAGTATTGAAGTCATCTGTGGGTCTATGTTCTCAGGAAAAACGGAAGAACTCATCCGCAGATTGAAAAGGGCGCAGTTTGCCAAACAATCCGTTGAAATTTTCAAACCTAAAATTGACACCCGCTATTCTGAAGACGAAGTGGTTTCTCACGACAAAAACTCCATCCGTTCAACGCCGGTAGAATCTTCGGGCAGTATCCTGCTGATGTCGAACGATGTGGATGTAATCGGGATTGACGAAGCCCAGTTTTTTGATGAAGGTCTGGTGGAAGTTTGTAATACGCTCGCTGATCAGGGCATCCGGGTCATCATTGCCGGTCTCGATATGGATTACCGCGGCATTCCCTTTGGACCGATGCCTGCCTTATGCGCCATTGCCGAAGATGTGTATAAAGTACATGCTATTTGTGTGCGCTGTGGTTCCCTTGCTTATGTTTCGCACCGTTTGGTAGATAGCGACAAACGGGTGCTGCTGGGCGAAACAGCCGAGTATGAGCCTATTTGCCGGGATTGTTTCAGGGAAGCAGGGGTGAGATAGATTTCAATACGCTTAAACTTCTTTCAGATAATTTTTGGGTGAAACTTTATAGTAATCCTTGAAAATCCTGCTGAAATATTTTTGATTATCAATACCAACCATGGAAGCTACCTCGGTAACCGTGTATTTCCCGCTAATCAGTAAATTTGCCGCGTTCTTCAACCGGATAATCCGAATGAATTCATTCGGAGAATTTCCTGTGAGCTGGGTTATTTTATTGTATAATAAAGTACGGCTCAAAGCCAGTTCTTTGCACAACATCGAAATATTCAAATCCGGGTTATCGAGATTTTGCTCAATAAGTTGGATTAAGTTGTCCATAAATTCCTGATCACGATCGTTGTTGATGGCTGTGATATTGCTTTTTCGGATATCAGCCAGCGCCCTCATTTTCCAGGTTTGTTGTAACGAAAGCAGGTTGGCAACCTGAAGTTTGACTACCTCAGGTTCAAATGGTTTTTTGATGTAATCGGTAGCTCCGTTGACAAGTGCTTTCCGGATGGTTGCTTCATCTGATTTATCCAGTAACATGATGACAGGAATATGCGAAGTTTCGGCATTATCTTTTAACCTTCTGGCAAACGAATATCCATCCATATCAATGAGCGACGAATCGGCTATGATTAAATTGGGATGAAGCCTGTCAATTTGGTTGTATGCATCTTTACCGGATGTGAAAGAGTCGACATAATACTCCTTCGAGAAAGTATTTTGTAGGTATGACACCATTTCCGGATTAGAAGCCATCACAAATATACGGGTTTCGATTTTTTCTTCCTGAGAAATGAAATCTCCGGATGAAACCGTTGAGGAGGATGAATCGATAGATTGTTCATCGTATTGATAAGGGAGCGTAATTGTGAATGCTGTCCCTTCTCCTTTTTTGCTGGTGAAAGTAATACGCCCTTTGTGAATCCTGACAAGAGCATTTACCATTTTGAGTCCGACGCCACTACCTACGTTTTGGTTGTTGATGTCGTTTTCAGCTCTGAAAATATACCTGAAAATCAGATTCTGATTTTTTTGTGGAATCCCTATTCCGTTGTCTTTCACGGTAAAACTCCATTCATTGTCATGGAAAAATACAACAATCTCAATTTTACCGCCGAAAGGAGTGTATTTGATGGCATTGGAAAGCAGGTTGTCGAGTATTTTGTTTATCTTTTCTCTGTCGAAATAGATTTCTTTTTCCGGATCGGCAAGATGCAAATAGAGTGAAATAAATTTCTGGGCTGCAATGGGTCTGTAATTGTTAGCTTTGTTTTGCAGGAAGTTGTATAGATTGTCTTTTCTGACTACCAGATGATTAGTGTTCAGTGTTATTTTCTGAAAATCAATCAGCTGATGCACAAAATGACTGAGTTTCCGGGTGTTGTTAAGCGCGAGGGAGAGCAGGTACTTTGCTTCCTCACTTAATGAATCAATGAATGAAATGTCTTTCAACGGAGCTTCAATCAAACTGAGGGGAGTTAACAAATCATGAGCTGTATTGATGAAAAACTCCATCTTCTCCTGTGTTTGCTTCTTTTTGTTTTTCTCAGACAGGTACCGGTAGGCATAGTAGCTTGCAGAAATCAGCATCAGGATATAAATTATCCAGGCTGGAACAGTATTCCACCAGGGTTGTCTAACAATGATAACCATTTGTCTTTCTTCTTGTAGTTCCCGGTCGATATAGGCTCTGACAAAAAAGGTATATTTGCCCGGTTGAATTTTCGAATAGGAAGCGGTATTGATGTTAGACGGGGTGCTCCAACCCAGATCGTAATCTTCCAGATAAAATGAATATTTCGTTTTGTCGGATGACTGAAAGTTAGGTAAGGTAAAGGAAAGTGTAAAATAATTTTTATTGTACGGGAGGACAATTTTCTTTGTTTTGTTGATTGAGTATTTCAGCGGAGAGTCCTTTTCTCCTGCTCGTACCGTATTGCCAAAAAGCTGGAATCCTGAAAACAGCAATTGATAGTAATCTTCCTGTTTATTCTTTTTTATGTCTGAAGGATAAAAAATGAGCGCTCCATCTGCAGAACCGAAAATAATTTCGCTGGTTGAACATCTGGCCCATGAATTGGCAATGAATTGGTTCGAAATTAGTCCGTCCTGTTTGTCGTAATTGATAATTGCAGCTGTTTTGGGAGAGAATTTATTTACTCCTTCTTCGGTACTGATCCATAAGAATCCTTCTTCGTCTTTCACCGCGGCGTAAATGTGGTTGGAAGATAGTCCGTGTGACTCACGGGTAAATCTGGCAAGTGAATCGGTTTTTAGATCATAATAATACAACCCATTGGTCATGGTGCTTACCCAGTAAGTGCCGTCACCATCCTTGAGTATATGGTTGATGGTGCCGTTTAACCTGGTCGGACGTTTTTCTCCTGTAAACCTGTTCAAGAGATAAAATCCCCTGTATAATCCTAACACAACTGTTGAATCGTTACAGGATGAGAAACATCTTAGCGAAGACTCATCGTTATAAATACGCGACTGTTTCGTTTTAGGATTGTAGGCGCTGATTTTACCGTATAATCCGCCAATCCATAAATTGCCTGAGAATTCGTCTTTGTAGATCGAATATATATAGTCGGTTCCCACAACAGGATTTTTATCGCCAGCTTGCAATCTGGTTGCTTTTCCGGTTCTTTTATCAATGACAGCTGCCCCGAAAGCATATCCGCCTGCCCAAACTTTTCCGTCAACATCTTCACAAAGCGTTAAGATGACGTTTCTGTCTGACAGAATCTTACCCTGAAAGAAGTGTTTCCATGTGCCCGATTTTCTGTAAAGCAAGCTGATTCCGTTGTTTGTACCGAACCAAAGATCTCCGTCTTTGTCTTCAAGTACGGCATTGATATAATTACTTGCAATAGAATTGTTGTTTCTTTCCTCATGTTTGAATCCCCTGAAATTAAGATAGGAAACATCGGTGTACGATACACCTTCGTGGTAGGTGGCAATCCAGAGTATTTTCTGACGGTCCAGGTGTAAATCCCAGATGCTGTTACCTCCAATGCTACCGGGAGTACTTTCCGACTGGATAAAGAATTTTTCAGTTTGCAGCGTCTGCCGGTTGATAATGAATACCCCTTCTCCGTCGACACCTACTGCTACCTGTGTTTCGCTGTAAGGAATGATATCCCTGATTGGTTTGGTAAATTTTTGTGCTATGCCGGAAATCCCGGATCCTTCTCTTTTAGGAAGAATATATAGCCCGTTGGAAAATGTTCCAATCCAGAACTGTTGATGTTTTGAGTCGTAAAAAACATGATTTACAAACTGATTCACAAACAGGTGCTGGATTAACTTTGACTTGTTTTTTTGAAGTGAACGTACAATATAAAGTCCGGTTTTGGTAGAGAAATAATAAAGTTCCTGTTGTTTCAGGATGTGATATACTTCTGTACCCTGCATGACATCTGAAGATACAGCGGTTTGTTGTTGTATGTCCACTACCAATACTCCGTTGGATGTGGCCAGTATGGCTTTGTTGTTGCTCTCGAAATAAAGGTGATTCAGAATGATGTTGTAGGAGTCAAAATAGCTTCTGATTGAATATACAAACTTGAACGCATCAGACTGTTCATCATATTTGTATATCGATCCCGACTGTGTATAGGCCCAGATAGTGCTATCAGGAGCAAGCGCAACAAAATTAAAACCGATATTATCTGCCGGTTGCTGGTCGGAACTTATCAAATCATAATGAGTAATCTGATGACCGTCGTACCTGTCGATAGATAATTTTGTTGCGATCCAGATTAATCCGTTTTTATCCTGACTGATTGAGAAACACCTGCGATTACTAAGTCCGAGGTCTTCGTTCAATTTTTTGAATCTTTCTCCGGAGAGGGACGAAATAAACGAGAATATCAGAAGTAATATAAATATTATGCGTGGCTTCATTTTGTATCAGATATTTTGTGGTCTGTGTAATCTATATTTCGATATGGAAAGCAAAATAAATGTTTGTGCAAAAATAAGTAAATTATTCAGCTTTTCTAAATGTGCCTGTGTTTGGTTTATTTCAAGTTGTTGATTCTGAGTGGTTGTCTGTTTGGGCTTAAGTATAAATGATTATTTGTGCACCTTTTATGACTATTTTGTGCCCGTCACATAAATATATTGTATATACTTTTACCAACGAAAATGAAAACACAGTTTATTTTCAAACAACCATATCTATTAATCATTAAATTTTTAAGTCATGAAACAAATTTTCTTTTCAACTATGTTTTTGGCCGTTTCATTGGTTTTGACGGCTGCAAATCCATTTCCGCAAGGATTTGAGAGTGTTACAGAACCCAAAGGAGAGTATTTTGATACCAATGCAAATTTTGCTACGGTTGTTTTGGCAGATAATCCGCTTAAAGCAGGTATTAATACCAGTGATAAAGTAGCAGCTGTTGATTTTACAACGGTTAATTCCGGAATTATTAAAATTAATTTTACAGGAACCAATCAGCCTGTTTTTGAATATCCCGCTCACCCTCAGGGGTTGGATGAATTATATTATGATATGCTTCGTTTCAAATATTACAGTGCTGGTAAACTGAATAAAAACATTGAATTTGAACCGAATGGCTCTGCAACGTCTCCAAAGACAATTGTGCAGCCTGGTCCGTATTATTATGAAGAATGGGCTTATGTAACCATTCCGCTTACATGGAAAACTTATTCAAATTTTCAGATTCGTGTAAACCGGAATGCCGCAGGTAGTGGTTCTGCCGAAGGAACTACAGTTGGAGACAAAGTATATCTTGACGATTTTGAAATCTATAATTCTATTCTTGGACCTACCACATCAGTAAAGAAAATTGAAATTAACAATACTTTCTCTTGCAGGAATATAGGGAATGGTATGTTCAGTGTGGATGCATTTCTGGCTAACAAATCGAATGTACGTGTGGATTTGATTTCACTGGAGGGTCGTGCTACAACAATTTACAGCCAGTCGGCTGAAGGTTCGTTCCAGATACCTTTCACTGTTCCTTCAAAAGGAATTTACTGTGTTCGCATGGTAGTTGACAACAATTATTCGATCACTGAAAAAATTATTTATCAATAAATAGGTGTAGTTTTGTAAAAATTTCCTGTACAACAATTTTAATATAAGTTGTACAGGAAATTTCTGAAAAAACCGGCTAAAATAATACCCATGAAACTCTTTCCGATATACTCGTCAATATTCATATTCTTTTTCTCCTTTTCAATCATAGCATTTTCATGTGGAGATGATAATGGCGGACCAAATTTACCGCCAATAAACGACAGTATTGTGTCATTAAAAGACGCTTCTCCTTATCCGTTTGGCGCAGCATTGAGTATTTCAAAAATGAAAAATACTGAAATTTACAACCAGGTTGTAAAAGCGGAACTCAATAGTATAACGGCAGAAAATGCAATGAAAATGAGTAATCTGGCTCCGTCGGCAATCAATAAGTATTCTTGGACAGATGCTGATTTCTTTGTGGATTATGCCGAAGCTAATCACATGCGTGTACATGGTCATTGTCTGGTTTGGCACAACAGCTTGCCTTCCTGGGTAAATAGTTACAATGGAACAAAAGCCGAATGGATAGAATTGCTTAGAAACTACATTACAACCGTTGTGACACGTTATAAGGGGAGGATTGCCTCCTGGGATGTGGTCAACGAGGCGCTGATTGACAATGGAACTCCGCGTCAGACAATCTGGTTAACAAAAATCGGATGGGAATATGTTGAACTGGCCTTCCGGTTTGCACATGAAGCCGATCCGGATGCTGTCTTGTTCTATAATGATTATGGTCAGGAATACAGCAAAGTGAAACTGGCAGCGATTAATGATACCGTAAAGAATCTGGTGAAAAGGGGAGTTCCCATTCATGGGATAGGATTACAGATGCTTACAAACATCAATCAATCGGCGCAAAACATGGTTGATGCCATCACCCAAACTGCTGAGACTGGATTGGTCGTTCATGTTTCCGAACTCGATGTGGCATTGAACAGAGATAAAAAACCTGAATATGTAATCAATCCAACTGATGTGGCAACTCAAAAAAGCCGCTATCGATCCATTGCTGCCGCAATGTGCCAACTGCCGGAATCACAAAGTTGGGGTATAACTACCTGGGGGGTAGGTGATCCGGATTCGTGGTTGAAAGGAAGCCCCGATTTTCCTTTACTTTTTGACATGAATTACAAACCCAAAAGTTGTTATCAGGGCGTGCACGAAGCTTTCGCAGCGTTGAAATAAACAAAAAACAAACAAAGAACAGAATGAGAGAATTATTGGTGTTATTGGGCTTATACAGCCTGATACAGGGAAGTTTTTCGCAAATATTTGTAGAATCGAGAGAAAAACAGCAGGATGCATGGAAGTCATATCCGGTCGAACAATTCTCGGACTCACCCGGATTTAAGTATATACCGGCAACCATCAATAAATATGGCAGTAATACCGCTCACCGTTTAACCGGAACCGGATTTTTCCGTGCCGAAAAAGTGGATGGACGCTGGTATATTATTGATCCGGAAGGCTATACCTATATTCACAAAGGAGTTGCCTGTGTAGCTCCGGGTACATCTATCAAACAAAAAGCTGCTGTTACTGCAAAATGGGGTACAAATGAAGGGTGGAGCGTACATGCAACAAACTGGTTGAAATCGAATGGATTTAATGGCTCGGGAGCATGGAGTAACGTGACTTTACTCAGAACCAAACCGGAGCCTGTTGTGTATTCTGTTATTATTAACCCGATGTCAACCTACAGGAATATGCACAGGGGGTTGGTTGGCGGTTATACAAACGCCGGATGGCAGGGTTATGAGCATAACATCATCCGTGTGTTTGATCCGGCATTTGAAACCTATATGGATAATGCCTGCAAACCCCTGGCTCAATATAAAAACGACAAACATTTATTGGGTTATTTTGTCGATAATGAACTGCCCTGGGTGAATGATGCTTTGGATCGGCATCTGAAATTTTTAGCTACAGATGATCACGGCTATATAGCTGCTAAAAACTGGCTTAGTGCAAGGAAGGGTCGGGATGCCGGTCTGTCTGATGTTACTCAGGACGACCGGAATGCGTTCTGGGACTTTTATGCTGGTAAGTTTTTCAGCATGGCGAAACAATATATAACCAAATACGACCCGAATCACATGTTTCTGGGCTCGCGTTTTAATCAGCGGCATGAAGAACTTGCGAATCCTTACATTTTCGAAACAGCAGGGAAGTATTGTGATATTATTTCAATCAATCATTACCGGGAATGGGAACCCATAGCTTCGAGAATGTCGAACTGGGAAGCCTGGGCAAATAAACCGTTTATGATTACCGAGTTTTATACCAAAGGTGAGGATACGGGACTGCCGAATGTAACCGGAGCCGGCTGGTTAGTAAAAACACAGCATGACAGAGGTCTCTTCTATCAGAATTTCATAATCAAACTGTTGAAAAGTAAAGGATGTGTAGGCTGGGATTGGTTCAGGTATCAGGATAATGACCCGGAAGATCTTACTACCGATCCCTCGAACAGGGATGCTAATAAAGGCTTGATTGACAGTAATTACGACGATCATGCCAGGGCTATGGCACTGTGTAAGTATACGAATGACCGTGTATATGGTTATCTGGATTTTCTGAAAAATGTTGAGAAAGACAGTGGTATGTTGGTGATGCCTGCAAAAGACTCGTTTGTGAGACTCATGGATTCGGATAACTCGGTTTATGGTACGGACCAGCTTTTGAGGGTTAAGAACAGCAAGGGTACTACCTACGAAAGAAGTGCATTGCTGCAATTTGACTTTTCTCCTGTTTCGGAGATACTGGATCATGTGGGTAAAATAGAACTGAATATGGGACTTGTCGGTGTTTATCCGGGAGCAAACGACCCCTCAACCGTGAATATGTATGCTTATCATGTCACCAACATGCCTTTCGGAGAAACTGACCCCAATGCTGTTTTGCTTTCAGCCTACCGGCAACGAAACGAAATGTTTGCCGGAAGTGTCGCGATACCGGTGAATGCCAACGCTAAGAATCAGATTTTTACGGTTGATATTACTTCCCTGTTGTCAGTAATCGCTGAAAACCCACAGTTGATAATCCGTCTCCAGATGGATATTGATACGGAAACACAATTTGAATTTGCTTCACGTGAGCATGTGAATACTTCTCTTCGTCCGTCGGTCAGGGTTAAATCTGTCAGTCAGCAAACAGATGTTGAGGTTCAAAAACAGAGTGATGCAAGAGCTTTTGTCCGTGACAGTAGCCTGATTATTTTGGGTTTTCAGCCGGAGGCTCATATTAAATTATACAATCTCAGGGGTGAATTATTATATGCGGTAACAAGCAATTCGGATAATCACATTTCACTGCCTTTGCGTGCAGACTGGGGAAATGTGTTGATTGTAAACGTGGTGGGAGAGAAAACTATTAAAACACTTATTTGATTTAGGTTCATGAAAAAGATTTTGTTAGGTGCGTTGTTAATCGGTATGAATATGATTTTTATTCAGGAGTCGAAAGCTCAGTTGTATCTGGATGCCAAACAACCTGTTGAGAAACGTGTAAAAGATTTGATGAAACGGATGACGCTGGAAGAAAAAGTTGCCCAGATGAGTCAGTTTGTCGGCTTGGAACACATGAAAAAAGCAGAAAAGGAAATGACCGTGGAAGAAATGAAGAAAAGCCATGCCACAGGTTTCTATCCTGATCTGCATTCTTCTGAAGTAGAAGAAATGACGAAGAAAGGAATGATTGGTTCTTTTCTGCACGTTGTAACGTATGAAGAAGCTAATTATCTGCAATCTCTGGCGTTGCAGTCACGATTGAAAATTCCGGTGTTGATTGGTATTGATGCCATTCACGGTAACGGTCTGTATCATGGAGCAACAATTTATCCCACTCCAATCGGACAGGCATCTACATTTGACGAAAGCCTGGTTGAGAAAGCATCCAGAGAGACTGCGATCGAAATGCGGGCTGCCGGCATGCACTGGACATTTACGCCTAATGTGGAAGTTGCGCGGGATGCCAGATGGGGCAGGGTAGGAGAAACTTTTGGAGAGGATCCTTATCTTGTGGGTAAGATGGGTGCCGCTACCGTAAGGGGTTTTCAAACGAAAGATTTTACCGGTTGCGATAAGGTTATTGCCTGTGCAAAACATTTTATTGCAGGCAGTCAGCCGATTAACGGAATTAACGGGGCTCCTGCTGATGTGTCAGACCGAACCATTTGGGAAGTCTTTATGCCGCCTTTCAAAGACTGTCTGGATGCCGGGGCTTTCACTTTTATGATGGCGCATAACGAATTAAACGGAGTTCCCTGTCATGGCAGTAAACACCTCATGACAGATGTGTTGCGGAAACAATGGAAGTTCAATGGCTTTGTGGTTAGCGATTGGATGGATGTCGAACGCATGCATGATTATCATCGAATTGTGCCGACAGTCAATGAGGCTTATCAGCTGAGCGTAGCTGCCGGCCTGGATATGCACATGCACGGACCGGGATTTGCGGAAAGCATCGTTGCTGCTGTGAAGGCAAAGAAACTGAGTGCGAAACGCATAGACCAGGCTGTGGCCAAAATTCTGGAAGCTAAATTTAAACTGGGTTTGTTTGAAAATCCATATATTAATGAAGATAAGGTTGCTGAAAAGATATTTACTCCTGAACATCAGCAAACTGCTCTGGAGATGGCTCGTAAAAGTATTGTGCTGCTGAAAAACGACAATCAATTGTTGCCACTGGATAAAAGCAAAAAACAGAAAATATTCGTTACAGGTCCCAATGCCGATAATCAGACTATTTTGGGAGACTGGGCTCTGCGCCAGCCGGAAGCCAACACGACTACGATTATCCAGGGATTAAGGAAAGTAGCCCCTGAAGCTGAGTTTGAGTTTTATCCGTTCAACTGGAATCTCCGGAAAATGAAACCGGAGCAGGTTGAGGAAGCTAAAAAACAAGCTGAAAGATGTGATCTGGCCATCGTGGTTGTAGGCGAAAATTCGATGCGTTATTATTGGAACGATAAAACCTGTGGCGAAAACTCAGATCGTTATGACATTTCTCTGTATGGACTTCAGCAAGAGCTGGTGGAAGCCCTACATGCCACCGGTATTCCGGTTGTCGTGGTCTTGGTTAATGGTCGTCCATTATCAACCGAATGGATAGCCGATAATATCCCGGCAGTGATCGAGGCATGGGAGCCGGGTTCTCTGGGAGGTCGGGCTGTTGCCGAAATTATTTTCGGAGACGTCAATCCTGAAGGTAAACTGCCGATTACTATTCCGCGTCATGCCGGACAGATTCAAACTTATTACAACTATAAATTTACCAGTAAATGGTTTAAATATGCTACCGGGAAAAGTACTCCGTTATACGAGTTTGGCTATGGGTTGAGTTATACTACTTTTGATATAAGTCCGATACGACTATCAGCAACTGAAATGAAACTGAATGAAAGAATTAAGGCTTCCGTTGAGGTTACAAATACGGGAGATGTTGCGGGCAGTGAGGTTGTTCAGTTGTATGTCCGGGACTTATACAGTTCTGTGGTTCGGCCGGTAAAAGAACTGAAAGCTTATCAAAAGGTGTATTTAAAGCCGGGCGAGAAGAAAACCATGACATTTGAAATAACCGAAAAAGAGTTAATGTTCTACAACATTAACATGCAGTATGTCGCAGAACCAGGAGATTTTCAGTTGATGATCGGAAATTCTTCAGGAGACAAAGACCTGCAGAAGGTTGTATTTAAACTACTGTGATATAAGAAAAAAAAAGTATATTTTTAGTGCGAAAATATCAAGTGACTAATTAACATATTATGAATAACACGAAAAACTTAAAAAGACGAACGATTGCAAGACTGTTGCTGATTGTTTTGTTGTTTGGCGTTGCAGGTATCTTACAGGCTCAGTCTACACAAAGAACATTACAGGGAGTCGTTGTCGATCAAAGCGGTGAGACATTGCCGGGTGTCAATGTCGTAAAAAAAGGAACAACCGTCGGGACTATAACTGATCTGGATGGGAAATTCTCGATGCCGGCAGCCCGAAACAATGAAGTGCTTGTATTAACTTACGTAGGCTACAAAACAGTTGAAATCGATGTGACCGCGGGAAGTCCTATCCGGATTACAATGCTGACTGATGACCAACAGCTGGAGGAAGTTGTGGTGCTAGGTTACGGAGCACAGAAAAAAGTGTCGGTAACAGCCTCTCTAAGTTCAATAAAAAGTGAAGAGTTGTTGCGTACGCCGGTTTCCAATGTCAGCAGTGCTTTGGCAGGTCGTTCGACCGGTCTGTTTGCAGTGCAGCGCTCGGGTGAGCCGGGAAAAGACAATGCCGACATTTACATTCGCGGGATCGCCACTTTTGCAGGAGGCGATGCAACTAAACCACTTGTGTTGGTGGATGGCGTGGAACGTGAAATGAATACGCTCGACCCGAACGAGATTGAAAGTGTGAATATTCTTAAAGATGCTTCTGCTACTGCTGTGTTCGGGGTTCGGGGCGCCAACGGGGTAATCATCATCAATACCAAAACCGGGTTGGAAGGGAAACCTAAAATTAATGTGACTTCCAATTTTGCTTTGCAGAACCCGATTCGCCTGCCAGAGTTGCTTGATGCACACGATTGGGCATACTGGCGGAATGTGGCTAATAAAAACGATTTCCCGAATGTGGCTGTCCCTTTTTCTGAACAGGATTTAGCATATTACAAGAACGGACAGGATCCTATCTTCCATCCGAACAATAACTGGTTCGACCTGATGTTAAAAGATTTTGTTCCACAACATCAGCATAATGTCAGCGTATCGGGTGGTACCAAACAGGCAAAATATTATATTTCATTGGGTTTGTTGAGTCAGGACGGCGCTTTTAAAGATGGTGGTTTCTTTGGAGATTTTTCGGCCAATTCGAAATTCAATCGCTATAACATCCGTGCCAATACCGATTTTCAATGGACTAAGAATTTCTCGACTTCGGTTAAATTTGGGACGCAAATCAGAGATGCCAACTACGCTGGCGTAGATGCAACCAGCATCATGAATCAGGTTTTCATCAATAACCCGATATCATCTCCGGTTGTTGTTGACAATAAGCTGATTTGGAATGTGGCGAGCCTCGGCGCCTGGCAAAATGGTAATCCTCCTTTGTTTCAGTTGCTTGATAATGGTTACAGTACTAATTTCTCAAGTAGTATGAACGTCGACGTATCGGCTGTGCTGAAGCTGGACTTTATTACAAAGGGTCTGCTTGTACGCGGTAAAGTGGCTTATGATAATTATTACAACCAACAGGTTAAACGCCGCCGTCAGATTGAATTATATGATATCAAACAACCCGATCCGCTCGACCCTACAGCTTATGCGCTTGTAATCTCTCAGTATGCCGGAGTAATGTCGGTGCAAAGTGAGGTCTATAATAAAAACAGAAAATTTTATGCTGAAGGAGGCGCTGATTACAACCGCTCTTTTGGCAAGCACACGGTTTCAGGGTTGGTACTGTCGACAATTGAAAGATATTATAATGGTCAGAATGAATTGCCATACAATTACGTTGGTTTAGTAGGCCGTGTTACTTATAATTATGCCAATAAATATCTGGGAGAGTTCAACGTGGGATACAATGGCTCCGAGAACTTCGCAAGGGATAAGCAATTTGGCGTATTTCCTTCTGTTTCTGTTGGATATAATATCAGTGAAGAAGATTTCTTTCCGAAGAATGATTGGGTAAACTTCCTGAAAGTAAGGGCAGCGGCCGGGTTGGTAGGAAATGATAAGATTCAGGGCAACCGTTTCTTGTTCAGACCAAGTTCTTTTGTAAGTACCGGTTCGGTTTATTACTTCGGAACCAGCAGTACAGCAGTTAACGGGTATCGCGAGAGTGTGCTCGGTAATCCCGGAGTAACCTGGGAAACTGCCTTGAAGGAAAATATTGGGGTTGATGCCCGGTTTGTAAAAAACAAAGTGCGTTTTGCGGTAGATATATTCCGTGAACAACGTAAAGATATCTTATGGAATCTCAATGTCCCGATTACGTTCGGTCCGGCCTCTATCATTGCACCATATAATATTGGTCAGGCTGAAAACAAAGGATTTGAACTGGAACTTGGTTTTAATGATGAAATTAAAGACCTGGGAATGCGATACTGGGTAAACGCAAATTATTCGTTTGCGAGGAACAAGGTGATTTACATGGATGAAGTGCCTCAGCCCTTTGATAACCTGATAAGAACGGGACAGCGGATTAATCAGCCTTTTGGACTGATAAGCGAAGGCTTCTACAATTATCAGTCGGAAATAGATGATCCGGAACGCCCTGTCTCTGTATGGGAGGGAGCTGGTTTGCGCCCGGGTGATATGCGTTACAAAGATGTAAACGACGATGGAATTATCGATGAAAATGACTTTTCGCCAATCGGCTATACCAATATCCCCGAAATTGTTTATGGTATTTCAGGAGGGCTGTCGTGGAAGGGACTTGATTTGTCGTTTCTGTTTCAGGGTGCCGGCCATGTTTCGACTTATATTTCGGGTGTAGGAGCCGTTCCCTTCAGAAATGGCAATGGTACTGCTTTTACCAATGTAGCTGAAAGCTGGACCATCGAAAGATATGAACAGGGACTTCCTATTACCTTGCCACGCTTAACGGCAGCTCCCAATGAAGCCAATCACAATTACCGCACGTCAGATTTCTGGCAACAGGATGCCAGTTATATCCGCCTGAAGAGTTTGGAAGTAGGCTATAATCTTGCTACACTGAAACAACTGAAGAACTCAGGATTGAGTTCCTTCAGGGTTTACCTGAGCGGACAGAATTTATTAACCTGGACACCCATGCGTTGGTATGATCCGGAAATCACTGCCAATTCAAATGGAGGAGTATATCCGATGACCAGAATCATGAGTATAGGTGTAAATATTCAGTATTAAAAATAACAACAGAGATATTATGAAACATAAATTAATAACAGGAATAACAGTCTTTGTAGTCACTTTGCTTTCAGGTGCATGTTCTGATTTTTTGGAGCAACCTGAGGGTTCACTGATTACAATTGATTCGGTATTTAATAATCCGGATAATGCCATGCAGGTACTGTTTCAGGTATATGGAACCTGTATTACCGATGGTTTCCCGACTGGAGCTAATGGAAACGGACTGACAGATGCAGCTTGTGGTAACGGACTGATGATGACCATTTGCGATGAGGGAGATCAGAAAAACACCTGGGCATGGTCGTATAAATATAAAGCTGGGACTTGGGGACCATCGAACCAAAATGAATTTGATTATGGAGCTAAAGTACAGGGGATGCGAAATGCCTGTATCTTTATTGAAAATGCTGAATTTGTACCTCATGTATCGACCGGTAAATATGTTTGGAACAATGATTTAAAGAATCAGACGATCGCAGAAGCAAAATACCTGTTGGCAACGATGCACTATGAGTCGATGATTCGCTTCGGTGGAATACCTATTATCAATTCCGTTCCCCGGGTTGAGTTTGTCGATGATGATGGAATAACCAAAGCCGTAGTAGTGCCGTTGGCTTACCGTCGTTCGTTGGAAGCTACCTATAAATTTATCGTACAATGTTGCGACGAAGCAATTCCACATCTTCCAGATACTTACCCCGATGGAGATATGGGACGTGTGAATAAAGGCGCTGCTTTGGCGCTTAAGGCAAATACCTTGCTCTGGATTGCCAGTCCGGCCTACAACACTACAACGCCGAAAGTGTCTTTTGGCGATGGCAGAGATTCTCTGTTATGCCTGGGTTATAACGATCCGGATTTGTGGAGACAGGCTGCTGATGCCAGTAAGGCTGTACTCGACTGGGCATCGGCCTATGGATACCAGTTGCTTGATGATGAAGGACTCGGAAAGTCGGATAGCTATAATTATGCTACCGGTCAGGCCAAAGATAGCCGGAACAAGGAAATCATCCTCATCAATCACTCTCAGCCCGGATATAAAGATGGTGATAATTTCAACTCTCAGTTGAGTCCTATTTATTGGACCTATGCCGGTCAGACACATAGTGTTCCGTTGAATTTCATTCGCTTCTTCCGAGATAAAAACGGAAATGACCTGGAGATTCCGGAAGAAGGCAGTTATCCCGAACTGAAAGCTTTGTTGCGCAATGCGGAGCCTCGTTTTCATGCCATTGTCTGGGCTCCCGGGTTCCAGTTCACCAAAACTACCGCCCTGGATGCCAACGGAGGAAGAGATACTGCGAAGATTATGTATCAATCGGCTAAGGGATCTACTTTTATCCAGTCTGGTCCCGGGAAGTTTGCCGGCGAAGCGAGGGGTTTTTATCTGAAAAAGTTCATCAATTTTGGGGGAATGCGGGCAAATGTTTTTTGGCCGGTTTACCGTTTGGCTGAATTCTATCTGAATTATGCTGAAGCGTTGAATGAGGTTAATCCGAATGATACAAAAATTGTCAGTGCGTTGAATGCCATTCGTATCAGAGGCGGATTACCCGAACTGAAACCGGGCAATGCTACCTACGATGCCTGCTTCGGAAATCAATCTAAAATGAGAGAGTACATCAAACGCGAAAGAGCAATTGAACTTTTTGCCGAAGAACATCGTCCGTTTGATTTACGCCGCTGGGGAGATGCCGAGGACTACATGCAGGGCGATTTTACAGCTCTTTACCTGTATCAAAACGGATCCGGTGTTTATCAGGCGCCTGCTTCGAGTTGGACAACTGCCAGGAGACTTGAAAACGATACTTATTTATCGTTCTATAAAACGGTATTTGAAACCCGTATCTGGGAAAACAAGATGTATTATTATCCGTTTCCTCAGGCAGAAGTTAATAAAGGATTCCTTGTTCAGAATCCCCAATGGTAAAATATCCTTTAAATAGCATAATCATGAATCAATCGAAAATAAAATTTATATTCAGCCTTTGTCTCCTGATTCCTTTGTCGCTTTATTCGCAATTGAAAAAAGAGTATCTGGTTGATACGCTCAAAACGGAAGTAAGGGTTTTCGGTGAAAGTGTACGTAAAGATCTTTCTACAGCTTCTGTATCTACAATTTCCGGTGGTGCTGTAAGAGACATTAACACGCCCAATCTGGGGAATATGCTGGCCGGTCAGCTAACCGGGCTCAATGTGTCCCAAACGGGTAGCGCTCCGGGTTATCAGGACTGGCCCTGGCTTTTAATCAGGGGGAAGGCTTCTTTTTTAGGGAACGACGGAAATGATATCAAGGTGGTTGTCGATGGCTTTGAAACCAAATGGCACAACATCATCCCGGATGAAATTGAAAGTATTTCTGTATTGAAAGATGCAGCTGCTGTTGCTCAGTATGGAATTGATGGCGCCAATGGTGTGTTGTATATCAAAACCAAAAGGGGAACAAAGAGGAATAAAAACCAGATTACGTTTAATTCCAGATTGTCGTTGCAACAGCCTACAATCTTGCCTGAATATGTGCGCAATGGTGAATACGCCAATTTGTATAATCAGGCGATGATCAGCGACGGCAAAGATGTTGCAACGGGAATGTTCGGCAATGAGCATGTGGTGAATTATTATACTGATGGTTCCTATCCTTATCTTTTCGCTGATGTAGACTGGGTGAATGAGGTAACCAAACCACAAACCTTTGCTCACGATTATTCATTGTCGGTCAACGGTGGAACTAATGCGGTAGCCTATAACGTTGTGCTTGGGTTTTTAAACACGCAAGGTATTTACGGAGGAACGGATCCGAAACGCAATACCAGCACCAATTGGGATTTGAGAAGATATACGGTAAGAACCAATGTAGATGTGCAAATTGCTAAATTCCTACGTTCAGAGGTCTCACTCCGGGCTACTATTGACGATAAACAGCGTCCGAATACCGATGAAGCAACACTCTGGAAAAACATGGGCGTATTTATTCCTTTTTCCGTAAAAACAGAAACCGGTGTCTGGGGTGGTTCTCAGAATTATCCGGAAAATCCGGTAGCTTCGATTCAGGCCAAAGGTTATAACTCGGATAACGACAGGACGATTGATGCGAATGTTAAGTTTATCGGCGATCTAGGTGTGCTGGCCAAAGGGCTTGAGGCATTCGGTCAGGTTGTGTTCAGCAATAATTATTTTTCGTCTTATAACAAAACGAGGGATTATGCTTATGCTGAATATATCGCTACAGTTGATCCGTTTGGTTTTGTCGATTATTCTACCGTTGTGCGGGGAAATAATGACAATAATTTCAAAATTAATCAACCTTCAGGTGTGCAGTGGAACCGGTACAATCTGTTAGCCGGTCTTAACTACAACAATACTTTTGCTAATAAGCACCACATCCATGCTTCTGCTATGTATTTACAGGAATTATACCGGAGCGAGGGAAGTAATATGCCCTGGGCAAAGATGGGTGTTTCGGGGCGTTTTAATTACAATTACGATGGAAAATACATTGCCGAACTTGGTTATGCGGTGATGGGGACAGCCGAATATGCTCCCGGTAACCGTTTCGGATTTTTTCCTGCAGTCTCGGGAGCCTGGGTTCTCTCCAAAGAAGATTTCCTGAAAGATAATGAAACAATCGATTTTCTGAAACTAACCGGAAGTTATGGTATCAGCGGAAACGATAATATGGGTGGTGGAAGTCGTTTTACATTCAAACAATACTATATTGGTTCCGGTATTCCTTATTATCTGGGCAATGGCTTTACTAATACCATCTGGCCTAAAAAACAGGGAAGTGTGGCCAATCCGGAGATCACTTGGGAAAAATCGCATAAGTTTAACCTGGCTCTTGCCGGCAGACTCATGAAGCAACTGGACTTCAATGTGGAATATTTCAATGATTACCGTACGGACATTTTCGTCAATCCTTCGGGTTATATATCTGCTTTAGTCGGTGCCGAATATTACAATCAGAATGCCGGTATTGCCAGAAATCAGGGATTTGAAGCAGAACTGACCTATCACAATAAAACCGGTCAATTGGGTTATTTTGCTTCCGGTCGTTTCTCGTATGCGAAAAATGAAGTCATCGATATGAAAGAAACTCCAAAGCCGGAAGATTACCTTTATCTGAAAGGAAATCCCATTGATCAACCTATGGTGCTCGAAGCCATTGGTTTCTTCCGGGATGAACAGGATATACTGAATAGCCCTCTGCAAATGTTCGGGACAGTTATGCCGGGCGACGTGAAGTACAAAGACCAGAACGGAGATAATGTCGTTGATGATAACGACCGTAAAGCTTTTGGAAATCCAACTTATCCTCGTTTTTATTACGGATTTGATCTTGGAGTTGATTATAAGGGATTTGATCTGACAATTTTTGTGCAGGGAGTTGGTGGCAGAACCGTCTCTCTGTTGAGTTCCGGGTTTATGACGCCTTTTGTAAACGGCGGAGTTAAACCACATCCTGAACTGGCTGCCGGTTATTGGACGCCGGAAAGAGGTGATGACGCCCGTTTCCCCCGTCTGACAACCGAATCGAATAATAACAACTACCGCGCATCTACGCTTTGGCAAGTTGATGGTTCGTATGTCCGGATTAAGAATATCGAACTGGGTTATACTTTCAAAGAAACTTCCATCAAGGGTATTTCGGGATTGCGTTTATATGTTAATGTTGTAAATCCATACACATACAGCAGGTTAAGTCAGTATAACTTAGATCCGGAGACCAATTCTCCGTTTAAGTATCCTTTGATGAAGAGCGCCAATTGCGGACTTACACTTCAGTTTTAATCAAGCAAAAATAATCCATAACAAGTTATGAATATGAGATTTAAAAATATATTAATTGCCGGTGCACTTATCCTGACAAGTTGTTCGGATTTTCTTGACCAGCAAATCGATATGAATTATACCGAAGATAACTTCATAAAGTCCGGTTATAATTCCATTCGTGAATATGGGATGCAGTCCTATACTTTCCTGAGGGGTTTTACCAACTACGACGGCAATGCCATGCTGGCTGGTTCCTGTGATGAGGCCGATTTTACACGTCCGGCGCAGATGCAGTATTTCAACATGGGAGCCTGGGGAGAATTCAATAATCCCGACAATGTTTTTTCGCATTACTACAAAGGAATTCGCCATGTGAATCTTTTTCTTGAAAAAACAGTGAATTTTCAGGAATTACTTGTGAAAGATACCATTACTAACATGACTTCCTATATCAGCGATTGTGATGATATTTTCAGATTGCGTGCCGAGGCCCGTTTCCTGCGTGCCTATTTTTACATGGAATTAATCAAACGTTATGGCGGTGTCCCGATTGTAACAACAGTTTTACCTCCTTCAAATGAGGGGCTTCCTGCCCGGAACACATTTGATCAGTGTGTCGATTTTATTGTTAGTGAATGTGATACAGCCTATAAATATATGGCTGATTACTGGGTGAACTATGGTGTGCCGGCTAATGGAAAAATGGGAGATGGCCGGGGTGACAGTCCGGGCAGTACCGATATGTCGCGCTTGGGCCGTGCCGAGAAAGTCGCTGCCAAAGCGTTGAAACTACGTGCTTTGCTGTATGCTGCCAGCCCGTTGAATAATCCGGACAATGATGTGGAGAAATGGAAACGTGCGGCTGCCGCAGGGAATGAGTTCTTGTCCAATCCGGCATTTCAGCCCTGGATGAATCTTAATTTCAGTTATTGGGAGTTGTTTACCACACAAAATGACTTGAAATACCTGACGTCTCAGAAAGGAAGAAATACCGGGATTATTTTCACGGTTCCTTTTCAGCTGAATGGTAATTCAATGGAACGTTACAATTATCCGATCGGAGCGCCTAATGGCGGACAGGCAGTGACTGCACCTTCCCAAAACTTAATCGATGCTTTCGAAATGTCGAATGGAACACCGTTTAGCTGGGATAACCCTGCACATGCAGCTAATCCTTATATCGGCAGAGATCCCCGTTTCAGACAAATGATTGCATATAACAATTCCGTATTCGGCAAGAACACGGATAATACCGACCGGATGGTGCAAAGTTACGAAGGCGGACCGGATGCCATCGGTGTTAAAGCGGGAGCAACCACAACGGGATATTACCTGAAAAAATTCAGTATTACCAATCACAACCTGTCATTGTCGACCAGTGTTAAGCCCAAAGCCTGGGTAGTGATGCGTATTGCCGAAGTGTTGCTGAATTATGCCGAAGCGATGAATGAAGCCTACGGTCCGGATGCAAAACCGGTCATAGATAATGTGGCGGCTGTTTATTCTGCCAGGGAGGCCGTAAACAGGGTGCGTGCCCGTCAGGATGTGAATATGCCGGCTATCCCCGTTGGACTAACGCCGGAAGCTTTACGCGCCAGAATCAGAAATGAAAGACGTATTGAACTGGCTTTCGAAGAGCAACGTCCTTTTGATGTCCGTAGGTGGATGTTGCCTGTAGAAGAACTAAGTAAGCCGATTCAGGGTATATTGGTAAAGAGGAACGGTAATACTTTTACGTATGAGAAATTCGATGTGGAAGAACGGGTGTTTGAACCGAAAATGTATCGTTACCCGATTCCTTTTGAAGAAATCAGTAAAAGTAAAGGTGTATTGGAACAAAATGAGGGATGGAATTAATGTTAAAAATAGTTGTTATGAATTTTAAGGTTTTAGTTGCAGGTTGTTTAGTGTGGATGTCGATGGGGCTGAATGCCCAAAATGAGGGACTTTCCCCACAAATTATTAACATTGGCGATCGGGCTGGTATTTCGCTCAACGGAGCATGGAGAACTATTGTCGATCCATTCGAAAATGGTTATTATGATTACCGGCTTCAACCGCTGAAAAAAGGTTATTTCGCAGATCAGCAATACAATGACAGAACGCGTTTGCAGGAATATGATTTTAATGATGACAAAATCCTGGCGGTGCCGGGCGACTGGAATACGCAGCGACCGGAGCTGTATTATTATGAGGGAACTGTTTGGTATCGTAAATTATTCAGTTTTGTACCGGAGAAAGGCAAACGTCAGTTCCTGTATTTCGGTGCTGTGAATTATGAAGCCAAAGTGTATCTGAACGGAACATTGCTTGGAACGCATGTAGGAGGATTCACTCCTTTTAACTTTGAGGTTACCGGCAAGTTAAAATCAGGAAATAATTCGGTGGTTGTTAAGGTTGACAACCGGCGTAAGCCGGATGCCGTGCCGACTGTCAATGCCGATTGGTGGAATTATGGCGGAATTACAAGGCAGGTGTCGCTGGTGTCGGTCCCGGCAAGCTTTATTCGGGATTATATGGTTCAGCTTGATAAAACCAACCCGAAACTGATTAAAGGCTGGGTTCAACTGGATGGATTCAATAAAAGCGACCAGGTTCAGATCAGTATCCCCGAGTTGTCAGTAAAGAAAACCGTGCTTGTAAACGAAACCGGTTATGCTGCTTTTGATATTCCTGTTAAGAAAATCACCTTGTGGGAACCGGAGAACCCTAAGTTATACGAGGTTGAAATTAAAAGTGGGTCGGATATAACCAGGGACCGGATTGGTTTCAGAACCATCGAAACCAGGGGTACTGATATCTTGTTAAACGGAAAAAAGATTTTCTGTCGCGGTATATCTGTACACGAAGAAACAGCGTATTACAGTGGTCGTGCATTTAGCGAAGACCATGCGCTTACCCTCCTCAATTGGGCAAAAGACCTTGGCTGTAACTTTGTGCGACTGGCACACTATCCGCACAACGAAAACATGGTGCGTATGGCCGAGAAAATGGGTATACTCGTGTGGAGTGAAATTCCGGTTTACTGGACTATTCACTGGGATAATAAGGAAACTTATGCTAATGCGGAAGCTCAGTTGTCGGACATGATTACACGTGATAAAAACCGTGCGAATGTTATCATCTGGTCTATTGCCAATGAAACCCCGCTCAGCGATTCGCGTCTCGATTTCTTAACCAGACTTGCTAATAAAACAAGGGAGTTAGATAATACCAGGTTGGTATCAGCCGCGATGGAGAAAGAAGAGATTGCCCCCAATCAGATGACCGTTCACGACCCGCTGAGTGAAGTGCTCGACCTGATCAGTTTCAATCAGTATGTGGGTTGGTACGATGGAAACTGGGAGAAATGTGATCGTGTTAACTGGTCTTTCGATATCAAAAAACCTGTATTTATCAGTGAGTTTGGTGGTGGCGCAAGATATGGTCATCATGGCAAGGAAACTGATATGTTCACGGAAGAATACCTTGAGAAATTGTACGAAAAGAGTGTCGATATGTTGCAGCGCATTGACGGACTTGCCGGTACCACCCCGTGGATTCTGAAAGATTTCCGCTCTCCGCGACGTCACCTCCCCGGCATACAGGACGACTTCAACCGCAAGGGATTGGTTTCGGACAAAGGGGAACGCAAAAAAGCTTTCTACGTGATGCAGAAATGGTATAAAGAGATTGAAAAGAAATGGGCTGAAGAAACCGCCAGGACTAAGAAGTCGAAATAGACTTCAGCAAACCCTCACAGTCATCTTCGAGTAAATCAATCACATATTCAAAGCCTTCGGCACCGCCGTAATAAGGATCGGGGACCTCGGTAGCCTGCATATTCACACAAAAATCCGTCATCCGGCGGATTTTTGCTTTTTGTTCCGGTGTTTGTGCGATGTTGTTCAATCCCCGGATGTTCTGGTCATCCATCCCGATAATCAGGTCGAACTTGTCGAAATCAGCCTTGGTTACTTGACGCGAACGGTGCGTAAGGTTGTATTCGCGACGGGAGGCATGTGCCCGCATGCGACTGTCGGCCAACTCGCCCTGGTGATAACCGATTAAACCGGCAGAATCAACCTGAAACTGCTGGTGTATTCCTTCTCTGAAAAGGATTTTCTTAAAAACCCCTTCAGCCATGGGGGAACGGCAGATGTTGCCTAAGCAAACGAATAATATGGAGGATGGGTGCATGATGTTTTAGCGAATAACGAATAACTAATAGTGAATAACAAATATAGTGGATAAAAGTTAGATAACAAAACTCCACTGTTGAAGTTCTTGTAGAAGTCGTGACGAAAGCTTACGTCAAGGTTGTTTGCTTATCGGATACGACATAGCAGCATGAAGAATACGTTGAATAAGAGAAAATCTGTATGCATGTGTCCGTAACGGAGCAGTCTACTCGCTTTTGGATTAGGCGATTTTGTGATTTAATTGTGCCTTATTCTTTATATTTTCAACAAAATCGGTTCATACATAAGTTCATAATTTTCGCTCAAAACAGCAGCATTGACAAAAGTTGTATGTTCTGATTTTTTGATTCTCTGGTTCGGCGTAGCCTGAAGACTACGCCGAACAAAGGAGCTAAACTTGCTAAGTGCTCGTCAGCCAGCAAACCTAAGAGTGTGTTAGCGGTTAGGCATTTGTTGTAATTAGTTTGTTTTCATTGTTTGATAAATGCGATTCGCTTATTCTATTTTGCGGTTGTTTGTTGTCTTTTCTCAGTTCGTCCATACGGGAAGGCATATTCTACTTGTACGGTCGTTGTGGAAGCTATACGGAATCAAAGAGCCACAAAAAACAATGGACAAAAGAGGAATTTTCTTCCACTAATTAATTTATTAATTGTTTGGGAATCGTTTTCGCGTTTCCATTAATTTGTGCCCTTTGGTACATATAATAAAATTCGGTGTCACGAAATCCCTTATATAATTTGCTAAACTTATCTAAATCCGAGATGCTACAAACTAAGAACTCTTTTGTCTTTATAACGTCGTAATATTGGTGTCTCCATATGGATAAAAAAAGCTCTTCTGAGCTACTCATACAATTTAATTCTGGACATTTTATTCCAATTATCAGATCATTATCTATGTCAATCTCCCAGTAATTTTCAAACTTACTTGCACTGCCTTTTAGAGAGAAATAATCACCCCATAACTCTCTTAATTTCTCAATATTGCTAACACTGGCATAAAAGAGATATTTCTTCTAATTTTTGTAAAGTTTCTTTTGTTTTATCTGAAATGGCATTTTTGTCACTTATATTCTTTTTATACTCTTTATTTAAAAGTATTTTTAGAAGGTTTTCCAATTGAACACGAACACCTTTCATGAAAATTGAATATAATTCAGTTTCAATTATTGTTTTATGCCCATCTTTTGCGACTATTCCTAATTGGTCTCTTGTTATAGTACAAGTTTTTTTGGGTAATTTTTCAGGAAACACTAATAGTACCTCAGACATCATTTCTCTTACAGTTTCTTCAAAATAGGAGTACATCATCAAAAACAACCCTTTATTTATCAAATAATCTTCTCCGATTTTTTTTTCAATAAGAGATAATTGTTCAAGAAAATCACCTGTTATTTCTAACAAGCCATCAGCATATATTTTTCTGTTACTATTCATATTGTTCTTTTTACTGTAATCCACGCGCAATCCAAGAGAAAGTACACATCGCGCGCATCAGCATCAGGCAATCCGATTAACATATAATCTTTAGAAATTTCTATTTGCAAACTTATAAATTAATTATCAATAAACCTTATTTTTTGACTAAATCACCTTAGTAGCAAATGTACATCATATTATAGCCAACCTTATTACCTTATTTTGATTGATAAATATTAGAAATAAGGTAAGAGGAGGTACTTGCAAATAAATATTTGCTACTAAGGTGGTTTAGTCAGAAAATAAGGTAGAGAAATAAAGTTTTGTAGGTTTGGTTGAAATGATCAATCAAGCGTAAAATAAATCAGTTAGCACCGAACGACGATTAAAGTCCGCTGTAATTAAATTTTTTCTCGCTCTGTTTGACGTTGTATCCCGTTCTTTTCAAAAAAAGTACACCGTACTTTGGTACACAAATAAACGATGTACAATTTTCACAACCACGGTGTACTGATTATACATTGCTGATGTACCGATTGTACATGCCCGATGCAAGACCTGTACATCACCGATGTAAATCTCCTACATGCCTGATGTGCCGAACAAAGGAAGTTATCCGCTCTCCGTGTATCGTCCTGAAATTTGTTTACAGTTGTTGTTTTGTTGTTTAATAATTCTGTAAAATTTTCACTTTTTAATTTTATCTTTGTGGCATCATATTGAAGCGGAGTTAGGCTCTGCTGAGGAGCAACCTAACAAGGAATA
>JARKQF010000033.1 GCA_029973975.1 Paludibacter sp. | reverse complement strand
TAAAACCAGGCAAGGCAGAAACAAGAAAACCCCATAGCTCCGATCCACGGGCTATGCTCAACACGGGGATGGACGCGGACGGACAAAAACGCGTCGATGAAACTGACGCATTTTAGCCGCCGGTCATCCCCCTAAGACGTTGAAATATTAAATTTGAAGAGGAGAAAAGATGGAATTTTTAAAAATTACGATGAAAAACATCAAGAATATAACGGAAGCCTCCTTTGAATTCCCATTGGAAAAAAGCCTGAATCTCATTGTTGGAAGCAATGGCAGTGGAAAGAGCACTATTCTTCATGGGTTGTCGCAGACAATAATGAAGAGTTCTCTCAGGACACTTAAACCAGGTGATTGCAATCCCTCGTCTGTTGTAGAGATTGAGTTAGACAACAAAAAGGACGTATGGCAAGCCTCGAATGATTGGTACTTGCCCAAGGTAAATGTGTCTCTAAATGGAATGTACGAAGGAAGTCTGTTTTACGGAACAAGATTTAACGATTCAAGGAAGGTAGACACCCTTATCAAGTTGGGCAAAATTACCGCTTCTGATATCGTTGACGCAGATGATTATATCAGAGAAAAGTTAAGCTTTATTTTGCATGGGGACTACAACCACTACAAAGATCTAAAGAGAATCAAAAACAAGCATATTTCTGCCCGCCTTGGTTTGGACAATACGCCATATTTTAACTCAATAAATGGAAACTTAATTAATCAATATCGCATGAGTTCAGGGGAGTGTTTATTGATCTCACTTTTGCACTTTGTTTATAACGCAATAGTACGCCGCTCTCTGCCGCAAAATGAATTAATACTTGTATTGATTGACGAGATTGAATTGGCATTACATCCACTCGCGGTAAGTAGGTTCATCGATCTTATGAATGACATAGTTAAAAATGCTCAGAAGCTGATGGTTATTCTTACTTCACATTCACCTGAAGTCATAAGAAAGATTCAACCTAAAAACATCTATAAAATTGAGAATAATTCAGGATCAGTAGAGGTCGTAAATCCTGGTTTTCCTAGCTATGTTATCAGAGACGTCTACCGGCATGATGGGTTTGACTACCTTCTGCTTGTTGAGGATGAGCTTGCAAAGGCTGTAGTTGACAAGGTGCTAGAAATGAATAACTTAAAATCCAGCAAACTTGTTCACGTTGTTCCAGTTGGCGGATGGAGTAATGTATTAACTTTACAAAGGGAATTACTGAAAAATAATGTACTAGGAATCGGAAGAGAAATTTTCAGCATCATAGATGGCGATGTCCAAAGTAAAGTACCCCAAGATTTTGCATCATTAAAGAAGCTATTTTTACCGATAAAAAGCATCGAAAAGTTCTTATATGAAGTTGTAATTGACAAACCAAATGCACAGCTTAAAAAAGTTATAAATGACAAGTACTTCCCAGTTGAGTCGCTCGATGCTTTAGCCGCGGAACATAACGTCCAGTATCCGAAAGGCACCGATCATCCTGATAAAAAGTTTTATTTCCGCTTGAGAAAAAATCTTGAGTCGAGGGGTATAGACGAGTTGATGTTTGCACATAAATTGTCAGACGACATCATGACCCTTATTCCATTTTCAAGCTTCTCGCAAAACCTCGAAAAGATGCTGACGAAATAATTGGTCTGGGAATAGACCGATTTCAACCACGTGGCGGCACGCAGACGCTGACGCGCTGGTGCGCCCCTGGCCCGTTGGTCTCGTAGTGGCGGAAGGAAAACAAAGGGAAATAAACCGTAGTAATTTTACACATCCAGACAAATATATTTTAACAATTTGGATATCAAAATGGCCATAATACGCCCACGATTAACCGATCAATATGGAGTCTTAGTAAATCAAGCAGAAACTGATTTCGCAATTCCTTTTTTAGAAGAAGACATTCCTCTTTATGTTGATCCATTTTTACTATGGAAATCTCCTTCATATCAAGACAAGGCGCTCCATAATAGTATTATTAATGCTTTTAACCATCTTGGATTTCTTTGCAAGAAAGGAAAGCATGATGAGGCGTTGCATCAATTAATTGTGAGTTCAGAATGCGACGAAGTTGGGCTAGGTGTATCAGCAACCCGGACAGGAAAGCGTATCGGAGAGGGACAGGCAAGAGGAATTCTCAAACTTTTTGATGAAATTCCTGAATACAATTCACGCGGCTTTACCCATTTTGAAGAGATTCAGTTTTTTATTGAAGGAATCTCAAAAGATAGAATTAGCGATATAACATGCAGTCTAATGAAATCGTTTCTCATCGATTATACTATTGATCAGTGCAATTCCTTGGGAATCCCGATGCTAGATTGCAGCATCCGTAATGTTTATGATCTTGGGTCATACAATTTTAAAGACGAGACAGGCCTCAAACTTCCGATAAGCCCAATAAGTGGGCGACCTATTTTGCTTACCCCAAAACGATGGCTTCGGTATTCGCCGTGGATTGACTTTGACGATTATTTCAAATCCTGCTGCCCACTTGATGAGATAATAAACCCCGGAGTTAAACCTGAGCGTGTTAAGGTTTTGAATTTCAACAGGGACAACTATGGTGTCGTGGAAAGCTATGTCCGGGAAAAAGAACGTGCTGCAAGTGATTGTATAAATGACCCGCTTTTCCGTCAGATCCCCATCATTTCAGCAAAAAGGAAGATCGGAGAGATAAAGAAACTTCCATCTGGAAAAGAAGGAAATGCTGACAAAGCATACGAAGATGCTGTTTGTCAGTTGATGGCATCACTGATGTATCCGCACCTTGACTTTGCACAAGAACAAAGCAGAACAGAGAGTGGGACCTTGATAAGAGACTTAATCTTTTACAACAACAGGAGCCATCCATTTCTTTCAGAAATATATTCAGATTATGGCAGTCGCCAGATTGTTATGGAATTAAAAAATGTCGCAGCAATTGAACGAGACCACATAAATCAGCTCAATCGTTACTTAGCAGACGAATTGGGTAATTTTGGTGTGCTAATCACTCGACACGAACTACCTAAGGCTCGTAAACAAAATTTGATTGATTTATGGTCTGGTCAAAGAAAATGTATTATTACCCTAACAGACTCGGATCTCAATCAGATGGTAGAATTATTTGAGAGCAATCAGCGCCAACCAATTGACGTTCTAAAGAAAAAATATATTGAATTCCGTCGCGTTTGCCCAAGCTGAGGAGAAAACCATGTTAAAAGCTAAAGACATTGAGCTGTTGGAGAAGTTAATTGGAAAAGTAGAAGGTTTTCACGCTGAAATTACTGCACTAGTTAAAAAATCTGTTAATGATGGTGTAAACAAGTTCAAACTTAAGTTCATCAATGAAGCTGTTAGTGAGTGTAATTCATTTTTGCCAGCCAATTACCGTCCACTTAAAGATTTTGAACAATTTGACCTAGACGACGTTCCAACAACAAGCGATGTTACTTTCATTCTTTCGCAATATTTACAAGCTCTTGAAAATTTCAGAGCTGCAAACATTGATACAGACTGGCAGGGAAGTTGGTTTTATAAAGCAGACCATTCGATTCATACAGGCGCACCGCGAAAGCTCAAGAAATAACAAAAAGGGAGACATAAATGTCAGCTAAGACTACCAAGGCAAAAGCAGCTTTATATGAAACTGCACAGCCAATGTTAGATGGGCTTTACAAAGAAATTCAAGAGTTGGCCAAGAAAAAACCAGACCTTACGCTCAACGCGAGTAAGGTAAAAATCATTAACCGTGTTCTTGTTGACATTAAGGAAATAGTAAAGGGCGAAACAGAAACGAAATATCTTGATTTGCTCGATGACGACACCCTACCCCAATATAGTGACGTTCTCCTGATTCTTTCGCAATACGTTGCGGCAATGAAAACATTCAAGAGCCGTTATTATCGCTATAACAACGCAGCGGGGTCTCATCAGTTTGCCACATCCGACTAAAAATGGGGCAGCCCCCGACAGAGGACATAAGACAAAGAGATGTCCCAACTCACGGCTGGACCGGCCCTGAAACCGGCCGGTCAGCCTTGCGTTGAATGCTTAGATTTATAAGGAACTAAAATGAAGATCGACCGTGCAATGCAGGACAAAATGTGGAGGTTGCTGTTGCGATGGATACCCATCATTCTGGGGTATGTTGAAAAAATCGGACACCAATGTTAAATACCCCAATTAACGGAGGTGTCAAAATGAGAGGAAGTGCCAACGGCCGATATTCGAAGGAATTTCGAAACGAAGCCGTGAAAATGGTAGTTGAAGGCGGCATGT
>JARKQF010000015.1 GCA_029973975.1 Paludibacter sp. | reverse complement strand
TTTAATCGTATGAAAAAAAAATGTAGAATTTACATGTTGTTTAGTATTATAGTTTTTCTGTTATTCCTTTCTAATACGACGCTTTATGCTGCCGTTCCGGTAATACAAGATGTAAACCGTCTTGAAATAGGAATGTCTAAGGGGCAGGTTGATAGTGTTTTGCGGATTCGGTACTTCATTACGGAAAAACGAATCGAAGAGGGTAACAAAATAGAGGTGTATTCTTATAAATACAGCTATTTCTATGATGAGTTTTATTTTCATTTTCAGTTTAAAAACGGTAAACTGGAAAAATGGAATGCAGAGTTATTGCCTAAAAGAGAAACGGTCATCAAAAAAGAATAGCTTGTCTGATAAGAAGTACATGATACCTGTGAGTTGGTAAAATTCTGAATTAAAAAAAACAGGAGAGTAAGTTGAATTACTCCCCTGTTAAGAACGAAAATTTTAATTACCTCAAAGCGGTTATTGTTTGATGAATTTGGATACAGCAGTAGCTTTATTCTGAACGATTGCAATCGAATAAATTCCGGATGAAAGCAAACTAACGTCAATTCTGTCTGAATCGGAATTCACCTCTTTCTGTATTACAATCCTTCCGCTGATATCTGATATTCTGATTAAAGCGCCTTCGGTGAGGTTATTTAACCGGATTATATCACGAACCGGATTCGGATATAAGGAGATGCCGGCCTCAGCCAAGGATTTAATACCGGTTTGTGCTTCTGCAACCTTACTAATTTCATTTGAATTTACAAACATTCTGAATGTAAAATCTTCAGGGAGATTTCGCAATACAGGGATGGTCAGGAAGGTTACACCTTCGGGCATGGGTTCAAGTGCAGCAAGGCCGATAGCATAAACTTTTTCGCCTATATTTACAGCCGACATGCTGATGTCATCCGAGATGACCGGTGTGCCAAACGCATCCATATCTTTTTCGATATACAGGTTGAACCCAACAAGATTGCCATATGATTTGAAAATCAGGTTCTGCTGATCTCTAACCACTTCAACGTCCGTGATTGTTGTACCGGGAGCTCTCATCCCTCCGGAAGTAACAGCAGTGTCTCCGGTAAAACTATCGATGATATAAGCTGAATACTGCAAAATCAGGGCAGCATCGTTGGCTGTAATGCCCTGCACGCCATCTACATCGGCCGCCTGCAATCTCCAATTATCCCAAGGAAGCGGATCCAGTTGCGGAAGCGGATCTTTTCCTACCGAATACTGTAAGGTTAAAGCAGCGTCGTAAGCCTGTACCCTGAAATTGGCGTCCACATCTCCTTTCATCATGTAATCGATATAGATAGTTCCGGGATCGTAATTATAGACTTCCTGATTGTCAATAAAGCACTGATTGAAATAGGCGGTTGTTTGATTGTTGTGATAGTTATTAACAACCTTGAAGTTCAGTTTTATCAACGAGTTATTCACGGAAAATGGCTCAGCAGTCATGAAGCTCACATACAATATGCCGGGATCTTTTGTCGAATTCACTTCAATAGTTCCGGTTTCAGCAATAGTTCCCTGCGTTGTATAACCTGTGTATGTAAGGGTGTTTGCATCATATTGCAATTCAAACTGATAGGCAATTGCCTGTTGAATCAGGGAGGAAGACATTCTGATGTCTAATGAGATGTCTGCTCCTGAAGTGGCATGGATATCATCATAAAAAATACGGGTATCATCAGGAATAATGTTTTTTGCCCATCCTGCAACAATATCAACCTGCGACCATTTTCTGTTTTGTATTGGTATCCCCGAAGCATCAACTTCTTCAAATGACCAGTCTGGTCCGTTGAGGTATTTGTATTCCATGTCAGCATTAGCTCCGTGTACTGTAAGAGTGAATGTTACTGAGTCGAGCTGATTCATCCAATGCATGCCCGGTGTCCAGTAATTAAATTGACCTGCAATACAAACCTGTTGGGTGCCCTGAGGAACTTTGACAGTATAGGTAACACTGTCCCGTGGCTGTGGAATTCCGGCATAAGCACTTACTCCCAGATAATAAATATCAGCGCCTGAATTTACATCGTAGATAAATACCGGCCCGGCAGGTCCCTGATAATTATAGATAAACATCGGAGCTCCGCCTTCCGGTGCTGCAGTTGACCCCATCAGCGGAATAGAACCAATGATACTTTCACCATTGGAAATTTTCAATTCACTTATTCCGGCGCTGTCACTTGCAAAAGCTGCAACAGCAATCTGGCAGTCGCCTCCAACATTGAATGCCAATGCACGTGCATTGGGTTGATTTGGTTTTCCGGGAGAGCTTACAGCCGGACCGTTAGTTATCAGCCGATGTGTAAACTGAAGTTGATCGCTGTGTTTCTGATCCTTGTTAACAGTCATTTTGTATTCATCGCTTGCGAAGAATAACAAACCATCATCCGGGAAAGTGGAGTTTAGCTGCACCCAATCATCATCTGCATATAATTTACTGAAATTCCAGTCTTTGGGTTGCATCGGAGAATTTGCATAACCATAAAATCCAAATACGGTATGTCGTATTGTATCTGCTTCCGTGTTTTGGATGTAAAACTCATTCTCCTGTGTTTGCACAAACTGCCAGTCAGGACCGGCTGTGAACTTATAGCGTGTTTGTGTCGTCAGATTGTTCACCATGATGGTTTTGCTGAATAGCTTTCCGGTAGGAGTTATCATACGGAAATCCATCAAGGTATTAGGATCCGGCATGGTCCAGCTATTAAAATCACCGGCAAGATATACCGACTGTACATGATTAGGTACAATCACTTCGAACGTAATTGGTTTGTTGATAACCGTGGCCGGGTCGTAAATACTTAGCCAGCTATAAACGGTATCATTGGGTTGATATGTCCTGTTCGGCACTTCTTCGCCAACAGCACCTTTTTCTACATAAGTCCAACCAGGACCACTCATGTATTTGTACTCCAGAGAACTCAGGTCAACATCCGGAACTGTTAATGTATAGGTGAAATCACCGGTTTTCTGCATTTGATGCGATGCTGTGTTCCATCCATTGAAAGTGCCTGCAATCCAGCATTCTTTGGTATCAGCGGGAACTTGTACATTGAATGTGACAGGTTCACGGTGGATTGTATCTGTAAGAGGAATCTGAATATAATACAAATCAACCGGTATATCAGCCGAATAAATAAATATTGGAGATGGTCCGCCATCATAATGATATGTATCTAAAGGTAACTGACCACCATCAGGTGCTGTAAATGTGTTTGGCCTTATTTGAATCGTATCTAACAATTGGGCTCCGTTTGTAATCAGCAGTCGACCAGAGGTTTGATTTGTCGATAAACTAATGATTTCGATATTCCCCGGTCCCGTCATCTCGAATGAAACTGCTCTGGTTGTAGGAAAAAAGGGCATTTGAGGGCTTGGGAGCCCTGGACCGGGCAGTCTGAGCGCATTTTTAAATAAATAATTTCCGTTCGGGTGAACAAACATTTTGCTCGTTCCCTCGATGAATACAGGAGTTTCAGGACCCGCAAGTACGCCTAAACTATCAACATAATCCGGCGCATAGAACATTTTCTTTGCAATCCATTCAGGCGTGTCGAATTGCCATGATTTAATCTGTGACTGAACATTAAATGCCACAGTCAAACAGAAAAAGAAAGTGAGTGTAAAAAACAATTTTTTCATGATACGTAAATTTTAATTGTAAATACTTTTGAGGAGGTAATATGTTGTTTAATTACAAGCCAAGTATTATACGAATAGAAAAGGAATTATAACGATTTTAGGGTTAAGAAGTTTGTAAACGAATCTGAAATCAACGATAGAGAGTGCAAATATATGCGAAATTTATAAAGATACAAAAAATTAACTAATATTTTAAAGGTCAGTGGTTATAGAGCTTGATTTAAAGCTGAATTCTCTTTGTGGAATTAACTTCTTTTATCTTATTGATGTTTTTACGCAGATTCTCGATTTCCTGTTTATCGTGGACATTGACATGGAACATACCCACGAAAATTCCGGCATTGGTTTCAATATTAATTTGGCTGATGTTAACCCCGTATTGCTCTGATATTACGCGTAAAATTTCAATCAATACGCCTTTTTTGTCAATACCTCTGATTTCAAGGACTTCGTGGAAATTGAGTCCCTTGTGTACGGCCCATTTTGCAGATATAATATTATCGCCGTAATTTGATTTTAATTTAGCTGCAACGGGACATTGTCGTTTGTGGACCATTACAATCTCATTTTCATCTACATAACCGAGTACATCATCACCAGGGATAGGCTTACAGCACTCAGCGAATTTGTAGGTCTTTCCCGCGTTTTCTTCTGTCAGAATAAATGTCTGTTTTCGATCGACACGGGTAGCCGGGACCAATTCGGGAATTGTTTCTTTGTGTTTCTCCCCTGTATTGACAAATGGAATTTTGATGTATTTTGAAAAGACATTCTGTGATTTAGGCTTAAATATTATTTTCTGAATATCTTCCAGGTTTAAGTTTCCCTTGCCGGCCTGTAGATATAGCGCATTGCGCGAACTGTATTTGTAATGGTTCAGAATTTTGACGTAGTTGTCATTTTCAGGGGGGAGGTTGATGGCGGCGAGCGCTTCTTCAATTCTCTTTTGTCCTTCGGCTATCTCGGCTTTCTCTTCTCTTCTGAAAATTGTTCTCAGTTTAGCTTTTGCCTTGGCTGTGGTTACATAATCAATCCACTCGGGTTGTGGTATCTGTTTGCGCGAGGTCAGGATTTCCACCTGGTCACCACTTTGCAGGGTATGGCTCAGTGGTACTAATTTATGATTCACTTTGGCACCGATACAATGTTCTCCCAAATCTGAGTGCAGGGCAAATGCAAAGTCAAGCGCGGTAGAGCCTTGCGGAATGGTTTTAATATCTCCTTTCGGTGTAAATACAAATATCTCGGATGCAAAAAGATTCAGTTTGAAAGTGTCGATAAAATCGATGGCGTTGGGTTCCGGATTTTCGAGTAATTCCTTGATGGTTTTCATCCACTTGTCGAGTTCCGATTCGTCATTTTCTCCTGTCTTGTATTTCCAGTGCGCAGCCAATCCCTTTTCAGCGATGTCATTCATTCGTTCACTCCGGATTTGAATCTCAACCCATCTGCCACCTTTTGCCATCACCGTTACATGCAGCGCTTCGTAACCATTTGCCTTCGGATTGCTCACCCAGTCACGTATGCGTTCGGGATGCGGTTTGTACAAACCCGTAATAGCCGAATAAATCATCCAGCACTGGTCTTTCTCGGTTAATCCTTCTTTGGGCGTAAACACGATTCGTAGCGCCATGATGTCGTACACATCCTCGAACGAGATGTTGTGGGTAGTCATTTTTTTCCAGATGGAATACACCGTTTTGATGCGAGCCTTGTAACGGAAGTTCCATCCGAGTTCAGTGAGTTTCTGAGTGATAGGCTCAGTAAAATCTTCATAAAATAAATTCCGGGCAACTTCATCACTCGCGAGCTGTTTCTCTATTTGTGCATAAGTTTCGGGATGTTCATACTTAAAACTGAGGTTCTCCAGTTCATTTTTGATGCGGAAGAGTCCGAGGCGATGTGCCAGTGGAGCGTAAATATATTGTGTTTCACCTGTAATTTTGAGTTGTTTTGCCGGAGGCATCGAACCGAGGGTGCGCATGTTATGGAGGCGGTCGGCAATTTTAATCAGAATTACCCGGATGTCTTCCGACATGGTCAGGACAAGTTTACGGAAGTTTTCAGCCTGGGCAGAAGCGTGTTCGGCAAATACGCCTCCGGAAATTTTGGTCAGACCTTCAACGATTTGTGCTATTTTGGGGCCAAAAAGGTTGGCAATATCTTCAACCGTGTAATCCGTATCTTCAACAACATCGTGTAACAGGGCGGAACAAATAGAGGTGGATCCCATGCCTATTTCGCTCGAAACAATGCGTGCTACTGCCAGGGGGTGCATAATATATGGTTCTCCCGAACGCCGCCGAATGCCTTTGTGAGCTGATTTGGCAAAATTAAAAGCCTTTGTAATCAGTTCCACTTTTTTGCGGTGGGATGAATTCAGGTAATCATTCAACAATGCATCAAACTCCTGTTGGATCAATTCCTCTTCAGACACACTAAAATTTGTTGAATGTGCAGACATATAAAATCATCAGATAAAAAATTAATACCCTGTTAAAAACAACCCAATATCGTTGGCATTTAATCCGAAATAGGAAGCAATCAGGCGGTTGACCAACACGCCGCCATAAATATAAGCACCATTCCGGAAACCAGTACTTTCAGCAATGGCCCGTCTTACACTACCCGAATTTCCGACTTTCACAAGCATCGGAGCAAATATATTACTCAATGCCATGGAACTGGTACGGCCTACACGGGCAGAAATATTCGGCACACAATAATGAATGATGCCATATTTTTCGAAAACCGGCTTTTCGATTGTCCGGCAGGTGGAAGTTTCGAAACATCCTCCCTGATCAACGCTTAAATCGATGATAATAGCGCCGGGCTTCATGGTTTTTACCAACTCCTCGGCTACCATGAATCTTTCGGAACCGTTGATATATCTTAAATTTCCGATTACAGCATCCGCCGTTGTCAACGCTTTAAATAATA
This sequence comes from Paludibacter sp., assembly GCA_029973975.1. Classification (GTDB taxonomy): domain Bacteria; phylum Bacteroidota; class Bacteroidia; order Bacteroidales; family Paludibacteraceae; genus Paludibacter. The sequence continues at coordinate 25,268 of JARKQF010000015.1, read as the reverse complement.
CAGCCGGATGAATAACCGAAGTGAAAACCTGCTGACCCAGATAATGTTGAATCTTTCTGAGTTTGTTAACATCATGGTCAAATATCTTCACCTGAGCGCCTAGCGCTAAAGCGGAGCGGGCTGCAACAGAACCGGCTAAACCGGCTCCCAGAATCAAGACTTCAGTAGGTGATACTCCGGCAATACCGCCCAGTAAAATTCCTTTACCTCCTGAAGCATTACTCATCAGTTCTGATGCTACAGCAATGGCGGTATTTCCTTCAATCTCAGCTATAGTATTAACGACGGGGAATGCCTTTTGTTCATCTTTTATCAACTCATAAGCAACGGCATTCAGTTTTTTCGACATCATCATTTTAATGCTTTCAGCGGATAAATTTGACAGCTGAAGCATGGAAAAAATAGATTTTCCGTTTTTCATCAAGGCTAACTCATCGATGGTGGGAGGTGCAATTTTCAGTATGATGTCGGCTCCGAAAACTTCTGCTTCGCTTTCCACTATAACAGCTCCGGCCTCGCTGTACTGTAAATCAGTATAATACATGGGTAATCCGGCACCACGTTGCACCATGACTTTGTGTCCTTCTTCCACTACGATGGCCACCCCTTCGGGAGTCAGTCCTAATCGCGTTTCTGCATGTGCATTTTCACGCGGAATTCCTATCGACAGCCGGGGTTGTCGAACAATTTCCCGGAGCAGCGATTCTTCGGGGAAAATCATCTTTTGCGAACTCGGATCTTGTCTCATAGGAGTTGGTTTTTAATAGACTACAAAACTAACTGCAATTGTTGAGAATTGCAAGAGAGGGAGGTTTATTTTTCTGATTTCCTATAAAACATATTCCATGATCCCTCCGCTGATTTCCAACAAAGAAATTTCGCAAAGTTTGGTGAGGTACTGCGCCTGTACCAATCTTTCTTCTGCTTCGAGCAAACTGTTTTGGGCTTCCCTCAATTCTATTCCGGATAAATCTCCCAGTTTGTACCGTTCAATCGCGATTTCGTAATTCTCACTGGCATGGGACACATTCTCCTGCTCCAGGTTGGTCAGTTCCATGTTGTTCAGGTAAGCCATCCAGAAATTGGAAAAATCACTTTTAAGCGAGAGTTTGAGTTCTGCTATGACAAGTTCCTGATTATTGATTTCAATTTGCGCGTTTCGCTGTTTTCTTGAACGGTTGAATCCGTCGAACAGATTGAATCCTAACGTTATTCCATAATTAAAGCCGAGGTTGTTTTGCTTTTTATACGTGCCATATTCATAGATGTTTGAAGTGTAACCATATCCGGCATTCAGTCTTAAATAAGGATAATTGGTACTTCTTGCTGCCTGCAGATCGAGGACTTTCAGATTCTTTTCTCTGGCAGCTGTTAAAAGATAGATGTTCTTTTCCAGCACATTGTTCCAAAGTGTTTCCTTGTTCAGCAAGGCGTTGAAATTGATTTTTTGATCAGGAACTGCAATGTCTTTGTCAACAGTTTCTTCTCCGACAAGTTGGTTTATTCTGACTTTACTTGCAAATAATACCTCGTGCTGACGAATCAGTTTTGAACTGTCGGTGTTGAAGTCAACCCTGGCTTGTTGCAAGTCCAAGCGCGAAAGGTTACCGATGGTATAACGTGCTTCAACAATACGCAAGCGTTCTTTCGAGAGTTTTACGGCTGACTGAAGATTTTTCAATCGGATACATTGCTGAATGAAATTATAGTATTCAGCCGTTAAATCAGATACAAAAGTTTCGATATTCATGCGTGTTTTCAGTTCGCCGATTTGCTGCAGCTCTTTCAATCCCGAATATTTTGCCTGAATATTAAATCCATCGAAAACAGTCCAGTTGAGGTTCACGCCGGCTGAAAGATTCTGATTGGAAACGCCAGACTGACGAATCACCGGTGAGTTTTCATCCTGCGGAAACTGACTGTTATTTCCTTCCGTACCTCCCAGTGTCGTATTCAAATCAACGGTGGGCAGGTAACCCGCATTTCCCGGAGTGGCGTTGTTGTCCGTAATTTTTTGCTCGTTACGTACCATCCTGAGCCTGAAGTTTTGCTCCAGTCCCTTTTCAATTAACTGCTTCAGGTTGATTGTATTTTCAGCATAGGTAAGACTGTTAAATAAGATGAGTAATAAAAACAATACCTGTTTCATTATTTTTTTATGTTTCCTCATGTGATTAATGTGGTTTAATTTTTTAATCAGTACTCCTGAATTTTTTTCTTCGACCTGTCGGATGAAATGTACAAATACATGGCAGGTACAATAAACAAGGTCAGTAAAGTGGACACAAGAATACCTCCGACTACGGCCACTCCCATCGCAATCCGTCCGTTAGCACCTTCTCCGGTTGCAAAAGCCAATGGCAACAGCCCCAGAACGGTTGAGAAACTGGTCATCAGGATTGGCCGTAAACGCTGAATTGATGCACCAGCCACAGCGTTTATAATATCCATGCCTCCCGCCTGGCGCTGGTTGGCAAACTCTACGATAAGAATTCCGTTTTTAGCCACGAGACCGATTAACATAATGAGGCCAATCTGGCTGAAAATATTCATGGTAATGTTGGCAAACCACATAAAAATCAGCGCTCCGGCTAAAGCAAGGGGTACCGATAGCATGATAACAAACGGATCCTTGAAGCTTTCAAATTGAGCTGCTAAAACCAGATAGATCAATACGAGTGCCAGTATAAAGGCAAACATCAGACTGGAAGAACTTTCCCTGAAATCTTTTGAGTCGCCTGCCAGGGCTGTTCTGAATGAATCATCCAGGGTTTCTTTCGCAATCTGGTCCATTTCATCCAATGCTTCTCCCAGTGTTACGCTGGGTGCCATTGCAGCAGTGACAGTAGCCGCACTAAAACGATTATAGCGGTATAACTGCGGGGGAGCCACAGTTTCCTCCAGTTCAACCAGATTATCAAGCTGAATCATCTGACCCTGATTGTTTTTAAGATAGATTGTCTTCAGGTCGAGTGGGGTATTACGCTGCTGGCGGTTGATTTCACCCAGAATCTGGTATTGTTTCCCGTTCATGTAGAAATAGCCCATGCGCTGCCCACTCAGTGCATATTGCAGTGTCTCTCCTATGTCGCGGGTACTTACGCCCAGCAGAGTGGCTTTGTCACGGTCGATATTGATGCGCGTTTCGGGCATGGTAAATTTGAGGTTGACGTCTGCCATCTGGAACTTCGGATTCTCGTTTACTTTTTCCATGAATACCGGAATTACCTCTTCCAACTTTTGAATGGTCGGAGATTGCAGCACATATTGCACCGGCATGGAAGTTCTTCTGCCTCCGAATGTTGATTGCTGCTGCACAAAAGCCCTCGCTTCAGTTTCTTTTCTTACCGCTGATGATAACTCATCTGCAATCTCCATCTGCGACCTTTTTCGTTGTTTGATGTCCGGTAATAGAACCCTTACCATCCCGAACGTACTCCGGGACATGGAAATATTTGCATCTTTTTCGGGTACAACGCTATCAGCTATTTGCGCTATCTTATCCGTGTAATCCCGTACAAATTCATAAGTTGCACCTTCAGGAACAGAAGTCCTCACTGTGATTTGCGAACGGTCTTCCAATGGCGCCATTTCTTCCGGGATTGTCGTCCAGAGAACACCTATCAGCCCCATTGTGATTACCACAATAATTAACGCAACCCATTTGTGTTTCAGGAAATGCCCCAATGAATTTTCATATATCCGGTTCATCCAGACAAAAAACGGCTCCGTTTTCCGGTACAGCCAGTTGTGTTTTTCTGTTCTTCTCAGTAATTTGGAAGAAAGCATCGGGGTGAAAGTCAACGCAACAAAAGAAGAAATAATCACAGCACCTGACACAACAATACTGAATTCGCGAAATAAACGTCCGGTCAGTCCTTCGAGAAAAACAATCGGGAAAAAAACGGAAACAAGTGTAATAGTTGTGGAAACAACAGCAAAAAAGATTTCTTTTGAACCCTCAATTCCTGCTCGTATGGGGGTCATTCCTACCTCTATTTTCTGATAGATGTTTTCTGTCATCACAATCGCGTCATCTACTACCAGTCCAACCGCAAGTACTACGGCCAGCATCGACAACACATTGATTGAAAAGCCCCCGAGATACATGATAAAGAATGTTCCGATAAGTGAAACCGGAATAACCACAATCGGTATTAGCGTCACACGCCAGTCGCGCAGGAACATAAAAATAATGACAATTACCAGTAAAAAGGCCACAAATACCGTGTCCTCTACTTCTTTAATTGAAGCCCGGATGAAACGGGTATTGTCAAAAACGATTTCAGCACGGACATCTTCCGGCAAATCTTTTTTCATTTGCTGAACTCTCAACTGAACCTCATCCGATATATCAATCTGATTTGCGCCGGGTTGTGGAATAACAACCACACTCACCATCGGTACCCCATTCAGTCTGAGTATGTTTTTTCTGTCTTCAGCATCCAATTCAGCTTCACCGATATCTTTGAAACGTACAATTCTGAAATTATCTTCTTTGATAATGAGATTGTTAAATTCTTCCGGGGTTTCCATTAAACCAAGTGTCCGAATAGTTAATTCGAGCTTGTCTCCCTCAATACTTCCGGAGGGCAACTCTACATTTTCACTGTCGATGGCTCTTTTTACATCCATCGGAGTAACATCGTAAGCCGCCATCCTTACCGGGTCGAGCCATAAACGCATGGAATAGCGGTTTTCTCCCCAGATTTCAACCGCACTTACATTCTGGATGGTTTGCAGCCGTTCTTTTACAGTCAGTTCTGCTATTTCGGTTAGTTCCAGCAAAGAACGCTTTTCGCTCTGCACGGTGATCTGCATAATCGGATTAGCATCAGCATCCGCTTTTGAAACGGTTGGCGGATCACAATCACGCGGCAGATATCTTTGTGCCCTGGAAACCTTATCGCGTACATCATTGGCAGCAGTTTCCAAATCAACGCTCAGTTCAAACTCGACTGTAATGTTACTTGACCCTTGCCGACTTCTGCTGGTAAGCGACCGAATACCCGGGATACCGTTAATCTGCTGTTCAAGTGGCTCTGTTATTTGTTTTTCAATGATTTCAGCATTGGCTCCGGGGTAGGTGACTGAAACGTTGATGATGGGATTGTCGACATTCGGATATTCCCTTACCCCCATGTAACTGTATCCGATTATTCCGAGTAATAGAATGATCAGGATAAACACAGTGGCAAGTACCGGGCGTCGTATGCTTAATTCAGATATATTCATCAGTGAAAATCTCCTTCGTTAATTTATGATTATTCTGCCTCATTTTCAACGAAGCTGCTGATTGTTACATCAAGTCCGTCGCGGAGCTGCATTACGCCGGTTGTCAGCAAGGTGTCGCCGGACTGAAGTCCCTGTAAAATCTGTACCGATGATGCTGTGCGTAATCCTTTTCTGATTTCTACCTGGCGGGCTTTCCCGTTTTTATATACAAAAGCCAGGTCTCTTCCCATTTCAGCAATCGTTGAAATGCTTGGTACCACAATGGCATTATTTATTTCTCTCAGTACAATTTCAATAGAGGCTGAACGGCCGGGCCTTAACCTCCCTCCCGGGTTCTCATAGCGCGCACGGGCTTTCAAAGAAAGTGTTTTTTCATCCAGAGTCGTTTCAATTGCATAGACATTTGCCGTGTAAACCGTTTCATCTCCTTCAACAACAAAACCGATGCGCGTTCCCGGCTTGATGTTGTTGGTGTGACGTTCGTTTACCGAGAATTCGATTTTGAGCGGAGATATTTTGGTGAGTCTGGCTATTACCGTACCGGTCGATGCAAAAGCTCCTTCACTAACCCATCTTAATCCGATGATGCCATCGAAAGGAGCCCTCAGTTCGGTTTGATGAATTCTGGCCCTGACCAGCTCAATGTCAGCCATCAGCTTGTCCATGTCGGTGGTGACGGCTTGAAAGGCTTCCTGACTGACCGCATCTTTATCAAGCAAAGTTCGTTGACGGTTTACCCTTTCCCGTGCAAGCGGGATCTGCGCTTCCAACTTTTTGAGTTCTGCGAGCAGGGGTTGGTCATTCACTTTGGCGAGTAATGTCCCTTTTTTTACGAATGTTCCTTCCTTAAAATAAATATTGGTTATTTTGCCGGAAGTCTCAAATGACAAATCCACTTCTTCGTCGGGAAGTAACTGACCCTTGGTGCGAAAGACATCGGTTAACTTTTGGGGTTTCAATACCATGGCATTGACATTCAGTTGTCTGCGGTTTTGTTGTGCCGGCTTTCCCTCTGTTGGAGATTGTATCTCTTCCATATTAAACAGACCTTTGTATTTTGGGAAGAACACGATTCCAAGTAATAATATTACGATGGAGGAGAAAAGAATTATCTTTGTTTTTTTTGTCATGACTGTGATTGAGATTTTCTAAAATACTTTACAAGCCTGCTAATTTAGAAAGATTTATTAAAATATGGAATTTGTTTTCAACATATCTGCATTTTTAATCATTTTTTAAGAACTTATTCCACCCATTTCTTTTACATTTGCAAGGTATGAAGGAAGAAGCTTTAGCCAAACTGCAAGTCCTCGCTGAATCAGCTAAATACGATGTATCTTGTGCCTCCAGCGGTACTACACGCAAGAGTAAAGCGGGTGGTATAGGCAATACTGCGGGCTGGGGTATCTGTCATAGTTTTACCGAAGATGGCCGGTGTGTTTCCCTGCTGAAAATAATGCTGACCAACTACTGCATTTACGATTGTGCCTATTGTATCAACCGGAGAAGTAACGACATCCGAAGGGCTACTTTTTCGGTGGATGAACTGGTTGAATTGACCATTGAATTTTATCGTAGGAACTATATAGAAGGACTTTTCCTCAGTTCGGGTGTAATTAATAATCCTGATTATACCATGGAGCGGATGGTTAGGGTTATTAAAGAATTAAGAACCACGCACCGTTTCAATGGCTATATCCACATGAAGAGTATTCCGGGTTGTAGTCAGCAACTCGTGCAGGAGGCCGGTTTATACGCCGACCGTTTGAGTGTCAATATTGAAATTCCGACAGAAAAAAATCTGAAATTGCTGGCACCGGATAAAAATCACGAAAGTGTTTTTAAACCTATGCAATTTATTCAGCAGGGGATGCTTGAAAATGCTGAAGAAAGAAAAAAATCGCGTTATGTGCAGCGTTTTGTGCCGGCAGGACAAAGTACGCAAATGATTGTCGGAGCCACAGATGAAAGCGATAAGCAGATTTTGAAAACATCTGATTTTCTGTATAATCAACCAGGGATGAAACGGGTATATTATTCAGGTTTTGTTCCCGTGAACAGTTACGACAACCGGCTTCCGGCGTTGAAACAGCCGCCGTTGGTTCGTGAAAACCGCCTGTATCAGGCAGATTGGTTACTTCGTTTTTATGAGTTTAAGGTAGATGAGATTGTGGATGACAAGCATCCCGATTTAGATCTCGAAATTGATCCTAAGCTTTCGTGGGCACTGCGTCATCCTGAGTTTTTTCCTGTGGATATTAACAAGGCCGAATATCGCGACCTGCTCCGGGTGCCGGGTGTTGGAGTTAAATCTGCTAAATTAATTGTGGTTTCACGCCGATATGCCCGACTAAATGCCCGGGATTTGAAAAAGATTGGTATTGTCATGAAAAAAGCGCAGTATTTCATTACCTGTAATGAGTTATCCAGACTAAATACGGTAAGCGATACATCTCCGGAATATGTGCGTAGTTTGCTGGTGCCTAAAAAGAGAGGTCAGAAACAGCCCGATTTGCAACAAATGTCACTTATTTTCCCCGAATAAGCTTATGATTGTATTTCGTTATGATAAAACTTTTGAAGGATTGCTCACGGCAGTTTTTGACGCCTATAACCGCAATACATTTCCGGTCAAATTACTGTCATCCGACGAAATTGAACCTTTGTTCGTGGATGCATCTCACACTGTGATTACTGATCCGGAGAAATCCGGTCGTGTCTGGAAGGGGTTGGAGAAAAGGATGATGCCTGTTACCCGTAATATGCTTTCTTACGTTTGGTTGTCTGAAATTAATGGAAGCGACGAGACTATATTCAGATATATAAGAAAGGTGTTCGACAGTAAAACTTCCATCGAAATGAATTTTGCAGATGAAGATGTATTACAAGTTCGCAACACAGCCCAAAAGGTGAACAGGGAGAAACACCGGGTCATTGAATTTGTGCGTTTTCAGAAAACGGCTGATGGTATTTTCTTTGCACCGATAGCGCCTGAGCATAATGTACTGCCGCTTACGTTAGAGCATTTTACGGACCGCTTTGCTGATCAGCAGTGGATTATTTATGATACCAAACGTGATTATGGTTATTTTTATAACCTCAAAGAAACAACAGAAATAACATTAGACAGTGATACACTGATTTTGGAAGGTAAAGTGAATGAGGAGCTACTGGATCCTAACGAGCAACTATTCCAGCGCATGTGGAAAAGCTATTTCAGGTCGATGGCCATCAAAGAAAGGATTAATCCCGCTTTACACCGGAGAAATCTGCCCAGAAGATTTTGGAAATATCTGACGGAGAAACAATGAAAAAAATCATTGTATGCTTTTCAATACTTCAAGTAGTACCAATGCATGGTTCACCTGCTGACTTTTAGCTGCGTAAAGTAAAGTGAGGTTTTGGCCCTTCGCTATTGAAACCATACGTTCTAATTCATCGGTTTTAAATTCTAACTCCTGTTTATAAAGTCCGGTAAATTTTGAAAAATTCTCCGGTTTATGACCAAACCATTTACGAAGCTCCGCTGATGGAGTGATGATTTTGTTCCACTCGTCTATTGCTGCAGATTCTTTCTTCAAGCCTCTGGGCCAAAGCCTGTCGACCAGCATCCTGTAACCATCTCCGGGTTCGGGAGCCTCGTAAACACGTTTGATTTTGATGTTGTTCATAACAGTTTTTTTTCCAACTCAATAGCTTTGGGGAAAAGAATATTGTTTTCCAGATGAATGTGCATGTGCAAATCTTCTTCAAATTCTTTCAGCAGCGCAAGCGTTACCCGGTAGGTGTTGCAAGCATCAAATGGTGGAGTGTAATTGTCTGTCAGTTTGTCAATTGTGCGAAGTCTCTCACCTTCTGCATCATGTTCGGTGTGCATTTCAGCAATTATACCCTGAACGGATCCGAAAGAAGGCATATTGTATGTTTCTCCCGACTCTTGTGCCTTCACCATCTTTCTGATGGCCGGGAATAACATCAATTCCTCTTTTTTCATGTGGGCAGTCAGGTTGCCGGCAGTTGCGTAAAACAACTGTTCTACCTCGATAAGCTCCGGATGACGTTCCCCATGTACTCTTGCCACTTTTTCCATGAAAGGAGTAATTTCCTGAATTCTCGTTGTTACATACCGGTGATGTTTTTTCTCAATATAATCTGCCAATAGGTCCAATGGCCACGATCTGTAGTCCGTTCCTGTGTTGTCATTCGACTGAATAGCCTGCTGTAATTGTGTAATCAGTTGGTTACTGTCGATTTCCTTTCCTGCACAGGCATCCGCGATACTGCGGTTGCCATTGCAGCAAAAATCGATTCCATAACGTTTGAAAACGGGTGCTGTACGGTAGTCCAATGCCACCAGCTGACCAATGTTGTTGTTTTGTGTAATGTTCATAATCCTTATTTTTTATCAGCCACAAATCGTGACCTGCTTGTTTATCTGTTTGTTATTTTAATTTTTATTTTGGATAAAATTGTCTTAAATAAAAGGAAATTTTTTTCAACGTACTAAAGTTGCTTCACCCGATTGAAGTTTGGTTGCTAAATCAAATAAACTGGTGGTTTCCAGCATGGCTTTTAATTCTGATCTGACTTTAACAAACTCGTTGTGTATGGGACAGGGCTTTTCTTCACTACATTCGCTCAGACCTAAACCACAACCATTGTAAACCGAATCACCATCAATTGCAAAAACTATATCACTTACTTTGGTTTGTTTCATCATTTTCCCGTTCATCTCGAAGCCTCCATAAGGGCCGGTCAGTGAATTCACAATGCCCTGCTTGTTTAATGTACCCAGAATCTTTGCTGTGTAGGCTTCCGGAGAACCGGTGTGTTTAGCAACGTCGCCTATTTTCACTCGTTTATTTTCGAGTGACTGAGTGGCAATGTAAATCATTGCTTTGATGGCATGTTCGCAGGCTTTTGAAAACATTTTGTTGTTATTTTGTTGCAAATATATAAACTTTTTTATTTCCGACAAAATTATCGTAAATAAAATTATGATTGATTATATTTCATTCATATTATAATATTTCGAAAGAGAGGATGAAAAATTAACTGGTACTTAGCATCAATGGCAATCATTTAATGTGGTTTTACATTCAATTTGTGTTGAAAAACTCACACTTTTTTTGTAGCTTTGCGAACTAAAATTCACAATCCCCAAAAAATGAATAAAAAAAGAATAAAAAAAGCATTAGTCTCTGTTTATCATAAAGATAAGCTGGATATAATTATCCAAAAACTGCATGAAGAAGGCGTTGAATTTATATCAACCGGCGGTACGCAATCTTTTATTGAGTCGTTAAACATTCCGTGTGAAGCAGTGGAAGATTTAACAGGATATCCTTCTATTTTGGGTGGACGGGTTAAAACATTACATCCGAAGGTGTTCGGAGGAATTCTTGCCAGACGTGAATTGCCTCAGGATAATGAACAACTGAGCGCTTTTGAAATTCCGGAGATAGATTTGGTGATTGTGGATCTATATCCTTTCGAAGCTACTGTGGCAGCTGGCGCTGATGAACCTACCGTAATCGAGAAAATTGATATCGGTGGAATTTCCCTGATTCGCGCGGCGGCTAAAAACTTTAAAGACGTTGTGATTGTAGCTTCTCAGGAGCAATATGAACCGCTGTTAAATCTGCTTCAGGAAAACGGAGCTGAAACAACGCTTGAGGAACGTCGCTGGTTTGCCAAAGAGGCATTTGCGGTTTCGTCGGGTTACGATTCTGCGATTTTCAATTATTTCGATGGGGAAGAGGAATCGGCTTTCCGTCAGGCTGAGAATAATGCAAAGGTGTTGCGTTATGGAGAAAATCCTCATCAGCGCGGGATTTTCTTCGGAAAATTCGATGATATGTTCGAACAGCTTCAAGGCAAGGAGATTTCATACAACAACCTGCTGGATATCGATGCGGCGGTTAACCTTATCAATGATTTCGAAGACATTACTTTTGCCATCCTGAAACACAATAATGCTTGTGGAATTGCCTCCCGCCCATCACTTGTAGACGCCTGGAACGATGCATTGGCAGGCGATCCGGTTTCGGCTTTCGGTGGAGTGCTGGTGACAAATGCCATCATTGATAAAGCGACTGCGGAAGAAATTAATAAAATTTTCTTCGAAGTAATTATTGCTCCGGATTATGACTTGGAAGCGCTTGAGATTCTTTCTCAAAAGAAAAACAGGATTATTCTGATTCTCAAGGATAACAAAATCAAAACAAAACAGTTCCGTTCGTTGTTGAACGGGGTGTTGATGCAGGATAAAGATCTCAAAACCGAGACTACCGATGATTTGAAGGTAGTTACAGATAAAACGCCTACAGAACAGGAAATTGAAGACTTGCTGTTTGCCAATAAAATTGTAAAACATACCAAATCAAATGCCATTGTGCTGGCTAAGAACAAACAAATGTGTGCCAGCGGTGTCGGGCAGACTTCGCGTGTGGACGCACTCGAACAGGCTATCGAGAAGGCAGCTAATTTTAATTTTGATTTGAATGGAGCAGTGATGGCTTCGGATGCTTTCTTCCCTTTTCCGGATTGTGTTGAGATTGCTGCCAAGGCAGGCATTTCGGCCGTAATTCAACCCGGCGGTTCAATCAAGGATCAGGACTCCGTTGACTCTTGCAACCACAACGGACTTTCAATGGTAACAACAGGATACAGACACTTTAAACATTAATAGATTATGGGACTTTTTTCATTCACCCAGGAAATTGCGATCGACTTAGGAACAGCGAATACCATCATTATCCACAATGATAAAATCGTGGTTGACGAACCGTCAGTAGTTGCACTCGACCGTCGTACTGATAAATTAATTGCAATCGGGGAAAAGGCCCGTCAGATGCAGGGCAAAGAAAACGAAGGCATTCGTACGGTTCGTCCGTTACGTGATGGTGTAATTGCCGATTTCTATGCTGCTGAATTGATGATTCGTGGCATGATCAAGATGATTCCCTCCAAAAATTACCTTTTTACTCCTTCGCTGAAAATGGTGGTGTGTATTCCTTCGGGAAGTACGGAAGTGGAAATTCGTGCGGTACGCGACTCTTCGGAGCATGCCGGCGGACGTGAAGTATATATGATTTATGAACCGATGGCTGCTGCTATTGGTATCGGTATTGATGTGGAATCGCCAACCGGCTGTATGATCGTGGATATCGGTGGTGGTACAACTGAGATTGCTGTAATCTCGCTGGGAGGTATTGTTTCCAATAAATCCATCCGCATCGCCGGTGATGATCTTACGCTGGATATTGTCGAGTATATGGGACGTATGCATAATATCAAAGTAGGTGAAAGAACAGCAGAACTGATTAAAATAAATGTAGGTGCTGCTTTAACTGATCTGGAAGATGCACCGGAAGATTATATTGTGCGCGGCCCGAATCGTATGACCGCCCTTCCGATGGAAGTTCCGGTTTCTTATCAGGAAATTGCCCATTGTCTCGAGAAATCAATTTCGAAAATTGAAGCGGCAATTTTAAGCGCACTGGAACAAACACCTCCTGAATTGTATGCCGACATTGTTGAAAAAGGGATTTACCTGGCTGGTGGCGGTGCATTACTGCGCGGTCTTGATAAACGTTTAACAGATAAGCTGAATATACAGTTCCACATTGCCGAGGATCCACTCCGGGCTGTTGCCAGAGGAACGGGTATCGCGTTGAAAAACGTGGATAAATTCGGCTTCCTGATTCGCTAATAATTATTTCGCGGGTATGCTGTCCGGTAATCGGCAGTATATCCGTTGACTTATTACGCATGAAGAAACTCTTTGCTTTTTTAATTAGATACAGCATCGTGATATTATTTCTGTTTCTGGAAGTAATCGCGTTCAGTATGGTCGTTAGAAATAACGGTTATCAGCAGAGTGTTTTTTTTTCATCCGGAAATACGGTGCTGGCTTCACTTTATTCCGTCAGTAATTCGGTCATAGAGTATTTCTACCTCAAATCAACCAACGATGGACTCGCTTCTGAAAATACAGCCCTGAAAAATCAGGTGATTGAACTTCAAAGCCAGCTTGAAACAATAAAGGATCAGGTCCCTCAGCCGGGAAGTTTCAAAATAAGTCCTGAAAAAGAACTTCGCTACATCCAGGCTAAAGTAATCAATAATTCGACCAATAAGTTGTTGAACTATATCACGTTGAACAAAGGGAAAAGAGATGGTATCCGTCCTGATATGGGTGTAGTTAACGAAGAAGGGGTGGTTGGAGTCGTTTCAAATGTATCGGAAAAATTTGCCGTTGTTATTCCGGTCATCAACCCCAAAATACAAATTAACAGTAAATTTATAAGAAACAACTACTCCGGACCGATTCATTGGGAAGGGGATAATTACCGTTATGCCGATTTGAATGATATTGCCCGGCATGTGGTATTTTCTTTGGGAGACACGATTATTACCAGTGGCTACTCAAAATCTTTTCCGGAAGGGGTGTTTGTGGGTACGGTTGATGATTTTAAAATCAGTGAAAGTGATGCATATTATCACATTAAGGTAAAACTGGGTGTGAACTTCAGAACATTGACCCATGTCAAGGTGATTGATTACCTGAATTATCAGGAGCAGCAAAATCTCGAAAATACAATGCAGGAATGATTCTTTTATTGCAGAATATAGTACGGTTTATCCTTTTAGTCCTTGTACAGGTGTTTGTACTCAACAACATCCGGTTGATGGGGTATGTGAATCCGTATATTTACATTCTGTTCATTTTTGTGCTGCCGGTCAGATTCTCAAGGGCTGCGACCCTTATTCTGGCTTTTGTACTTGGACTCATAATCGATGCTTTTTCAAACACTCCCGGGATGCACACCTTTGCCACCGTATTGGTAGCCTATTTAAGAAATCCCGTGATTAAAATCTTTACGACCATTGAAGAGGGAGCAAATCCGGAGCCGTCATTCTACACCTTTGGCGTTTCAACCTTCATAAAATACATTATAACCCTGGTTTTAATTCATCATACTGCTTTTTTCTTCCTGGAAATTTTTACCTTTGTGGGTATTGGACAAACCCTCCTGAGAATAATTCTTAATACTTTGATAACATCAGTTATTTTATTGGGAATTAATTCTTTTAAAAAGAGATAGTTATGATAAACGATACGCTTCAGAACCGAAGATGGGTCATTGCGGGAGTATTTTCTGCATTCGTTTTATTGTATATCATTCAACTTTTTTCTCTGCAGATTATTGAAACCAAGTATAAAAGCGGAGCTGAGAGTAATGCCCTGCTTAAAAAAACGATTTTCCCTCCCCGTGGATTGATTTATGACCGGAATAATACGCTGTTAGTGTACAATAAACCTGCTTATGATATTGTGCTGATTATGCGTGAAATCAGGGGTCTTGATACTTTGGACTTTTGTCGGTCGCTGAATATTTCCAAATCTTATTTTATAAATCGAATAGCTGAAATTAAGGACAGGAAAAAGAACTTGGGATATTCGAGTTATACTCCGCAGATTTTTATGACACAACTGAACTCAGAGGACATTGCGACCTTTCAGCAAAGTTTGTATAAATACCCGGGGTTTTATGTGCAGAACAGAACGCTGCGTGAATACGCCTATCCCAATGCAGCGCATATTTTCGGAAGTATCGGAGAAGTTTCGTGGAATGATATAGAAAAAGATCCTTACTACAAACAGGGCGATTATTCCGGACGCGATGGGGTGGAATATACTTATGAAAAATCGTTGCGTGGAAAGAAAGGAGTCGAAATCCTGCTGAGAGACTCAAGGGGTCGGATAAAAGGAAAATACAGGGACGGGGAAATGGATGAGGCGCCTGTTGCCGGATCGAATCTGATGCTGACTATTGATATTAATCTGCAGAAAATAGGGGAAGAATTACTCAATGGGAAAATCGGGAGCGCAGTTGCTATTGAACCTAAAACAGGTGAAATTCTGGCAATGGTGTCGAATCCTGGATTCGATCCTTCAATTCTCGTTGGCAGATCCAGATCTGCTAATTATTCAGCTTTGCTGAAGGATCCTACGAAACCTTTGATGAACAGGGCTACCCAGGCGACATACCCTCCCGGATCGACATTTAAACCTATACAGGCGCTTGTTTGTCTGGAATTAGGCGGAATTACGGAGCGAACTTTGTTTGGTTGTAACGGTAAAAACTCAACCCCCATTAAATGTACACACAGTCATGGTTCGCCGGTTACATTACTGAATGCAATCGAGCAGAGTTGTAACCCGTATTTTTGGCATGCCTTCAGATCGACAATTGAAAAAGAGGGCTATGGTGAGAAAAATGCTATTTTTAAAAAAAATTATCAGGCATGGATCGATGCTATGTACAGTTTCGGCTTCGGACATCGTTTTGAGGACAGTGATGTGTACGAACAATCACGCGGAAACATTCCATCTCAAAAATATTTTAATCGATATTTCGGCGAAACCGGTTGGCGGGCTATGACCATCAGGTCGTTATCAATTGGTCAGGGCGAAGTATTGGTTACTCCCCTGCAACTTGCCAACTCGATGGCTGCAATTGCCAATGACGGCTATTATGTTACGCCTCATTTGAATAAAAGTGATACCATGTTGTTGAGAAGGCACGAAACGGTGGTAAAAAAAGAGCATTTCCCGATTGTGGATGAAGGTATGTGGCGTGTGTTTGAATTTGGAACCGGCAGGTATTATAAAATCAACGAAGTGACGATGTGTGGGAAAACGGGGACAGTTCAGAATCCTCATGGAAAAGACCATTCCCTGTTTGTTGGCTATGCTCCACGTGAGAATCCTGTGATTGCCATCGTTGTGGTAGTTGAAAATGCTGGTTTTGGAGCTACGTGGGCTGCGCCGGTTGCCAGTTTGATGATGGAGCAATATATCAATGGAAAAATTGAACGAAAGGAACTTTACGATCGCATATCAACAACTGTTTTAAATCCTAATGTCAAAAAGAGATAGCATACAATACGCACT
This sequence comes from Paludibacter sp., assembly GCA_029973975.1. GTDB lineage: Bacteria > Bacteroidota > Bacteroidia > Bacteroidales > Paludibacteraceae > Paludibacter. The sequence goes on along the minus strand of JARKQF010000015.1, from coordinate 9,070 downwards.
GGACTGGACAACAGTCTTTTATTTCATCCTGTTGGTTACAATGGGGTGGATAAGTATTTATGGTGCAAGCTATGATTTTGAATTTGAGGGTAGTATCCTTGATTTTGATCAACGTGCCGGAAAACAGTTTATTTGGATCCTGACTGCATTTGCATTGGGAGGAGCAATCTTGCTGATTGATCATCGTATCTTTAATTATTTTGCCTATGTGATTTATGCAGCAGTGATATTGCTGCTCATAATCACTATTTTCGTTGCTCCGGAAATCAAGGGTTCGCGTTCGTGGCTGGTGCTGGGTCCTGTCAGTTTTCAGCCGGCAGAGTTGGCCAAAATGGCAACTGCGCTTGCATTAGCTAAGTTTATGAGTCGCTATAATTACCGGATAAGAAACTGGCGCGATTTAATACCCCTTGCTTTCTTTGTTTTACTTCCTTTCGGATTGATTATCCTGCAGAAGGAAACAGGTTCTGCGCTCGTTTTTGTGGCGTTCTTATTGATGTTCTACAGGGAAGGAATGAAAGGTCTTGTTCTCTTACTGGTAACCTTGGCTGTTGTCCTTTTTGTAGTGGTTATTCGCTTCAGTATCTCGCCTATTGCTGAGGATAGAGGAACATGGGGGATGGTGTTGGCCATGGGTATCATCTTGCTGATTCAGTTTGTTTATGCCTATTTTTATACCCGGCACAGAAAAGAAGCACTTATTCTGATGGGGGGGGCAACGCTATTCGCAGTTGCTTCGGTTGTGTTGAATAAGTGGTTTGTAGTTAATTATGATTATGTCGCCCTTGGTGTTGCCGGGGCATCGGGAATATATTGGTTATTTGTAGAATTGTTCAAACGGTACAAGAAGTATTTATTATTGGTGTTGGTTATCTTTGTGTCAGTCGGTTTCAGTTATACTGCCGACCAACTTTTTAACCGGATGCTGGAGCCGCACCAACAAATTCGTATCAAAGTGTTGCTGAATATGGAAGATGATCTTGCCGGCGCAGGTTACAATGTAAACCAGTCGAAAATCGCTATCGGCTCAGGTGGTTTTTTTGGTAAAGGATTTCTTAACGGAACACAAACAAAACTCAAATATGTTCCGGAACAGGATACTGACTTTATTTTTTGTACCGTTGGTGAGGAACATGGTTTTATCGGATCTGTCTTCGTTTTGATTATCTATTGGCTGTTGTTGATGCGTATCCTGAAAATAGGTGAGCGACAGCGTGAAAATTTCCATCGTATTTATGCTTATTGTGTCGCCAGTATACTCTTTTTCCACCTGATGATTAATGTGGGGATGGTGCTGGGTTTGATGCCTGTAATAGGTATCCCTTTGCCTTTCTTCAGTTATGGAGGGTCCTCTTTATGGGGTTTTACAATTATGCTGTTTATTTTGCTGCGCCTCGATGCTTCAAGGCTTGAAAGAGGGATGTAAAATGAAAAAACACCGGCAGTTGGATTTCTCCGTATACCGGTGTTCTTGAGTCATATATAAATCGTCTTTCGACTACATCAGTTCAACACTTCTTTTTACGAAGTTAGCAAGCGCTTCCCCTTTCAGCATGTTGTTGGCCAGTAAAGCCAGATCGATGAGTTGTCGAATCTGTTTATTGCCCGAAGCATATTCTTTCAGAATATCGTCTTTCTTGTCTTTCAGCAAACTGATTTGATCGTTCAGCGTGTCCAGTTCTGTTTTTTCTTCAGCAGGAATCTCATCTGCTTTTTTGTCTTTATGACTATCTTTCAATGTTTTTTGTTTTTCTTCAAGGGTTGAAAGTTCATCATAAACAGGTGCTATGTTTTCTTTTACAGATGTTTCTTCGTCATTTAATATTTGGTTTACGAGGGGATGACCGGTATTGACTACTAAATTGTAGCTGTCGGGCATCTCGCCATAGAAACTCATCATACCTCCCTGCAGCGCCGACATTTCTTTCATCCTGCGCATAAATTCGTTCTGAGTAACAAAGACAGGATTAGCAGTTTCGGATAATTGTTCAAATGATACAATAAACTCTGCTTTCTCCATTGCAGGGAGTTGCGACTTGAAAATGGTAATCAACTCGTCTTTTTGTTTGTCAGTCAGTGATACCTGAGCAACTTCTTCTTTTTGAATGAGTTTCTCAACCGTGTCGCTATCCACACGAACGAAACGGGTTTTCTCAAATTTCTGTTCGAGTTGACTAACCACATGTACATCCAGCTGACCATCCATAATCAGTACATCATAACCTTTTTCTTTCGCATGTTGAATATAGCTGTACTGTTCTTCTTTATTGGTTGTGTAGAGATAAATCAGGTCTTTATTCTTATCTTGCTGATTTTCTTTAACTAAGTCCTTGTATTCTTCAAAAGTGAAATACTTGCCATCCACATTTTTCAGCAGAGCAAATTTCTCTGCTTTTTCATAGAATTTTTCATCGCTAAGCATTCCGTACTGGATAAATATCTTCAGATTATCCCATTTTTCTTCAAATTGTTCTCGGTCCGACTTGAATATTTCTGCCAGACGATCGGCCACTTTTTTTGTAATATGTCCTGAAATCTTTTTTACATTCGCATCACTCTGCAGGTAACTTCTGGATACATTCAAGGGGATATCCGGGGAATCAATTACACCATGCAGCAGGGTCAGGTAATCCGGGACGATGTTTTCCACTTGTTCAGTCACGAAAACCTGATTGCAATACAACTGAATTTTGTTGCGTTGCAATTCGATGTTGTTTTTGATTTTGGGGAAATAAAGGATACCTGTCAGGTTGAACGGATAATCTACATTCAGGTGTATGTGAAAGAGTGGATCTTCACTCATAGGATACAAATCGCGGTAAAACTGCGCGTAATCTTCTTCTTTTAAATCAGCCGGTTTTTTTGTCCACGCCGGTGCGGTGTTGTTGATTACATTATCTTCGTCCGTTTCAACTTCTTTTCCGTCTTTCCATTCCTTTTTCTTACCGAAAACGATTTCAACCGGCAGGAATTTACAGTATTTTTTCAGCAACTCACTGATTTTGGAGTCTTCCAGAAACTCCTTGTTTTCATCATCGATATGTAAAACGATGTCGGTTCCACGGTCAGATTTGATGGTATCTTCAAGGATATATTCCGGATCTCCCTTACATGACCAGTGTTGTGCGACCGAATCCTCTTTGTACGATTGGGTGAAAATTTCCACTTTTTTTGAAACCATAAAAGAGGAGTAGAAACCGAGTCCGAAATGTCCGATGATAGCCTGAGCGTCTTTTTTGTATTTTTCCACAAATTCCTCGGCTCCGGAAAAGGCAATCTGGTTGATGTATTTCTCAATTTCTTCACCGGTCATGCCAATACCGCGGTCCGAAATAGTCAGTGTCCCTTTCTTTTTATCGGCAGAAACATAAACCTTTAATTCACCTAACTCGCCTTTGAACTCGCCTACAGATGCCAGTGTTTTTAGTTTCTGAGTTGCATCAACGGCGTTGGATACCAGTTCACGTAAGAAAATTTCATGATCGCTGTATAAGAACTTCTTGATGACGGGGAATATATTATCGCTCGTTACCCCAATGTTACCTTTTGACATATATCTTATTATTTTAAATTTTATCGTTTTGCAATCCCGCCTGTGTCAAAAAAAATGCCACCGGTTATATGTCTGTCATTTTGGCATGAAGCAATGTTGGGTAGATCCTCATTGGGCCGGATAATTTGGATTTTAAAGGGGATGCGTAATTTTTTAACGTAACTTTAATATAGACCGTATTGTGGTTTTAAAAATTATGTCGTATGTTTGCGACATAAAACATTGATGTATGAGAAAGGTGGAAGTATTTGATACAGAACTAAAGGATTTAGCAATGTTTGCCAGGGTAATTTCTCATCCTGCACGTTTAGCTATCCTGAAATATTTGGCAGAAACAAAAACCTGTATATCGGGAGATATTTCAGGTAGTCTTCCGTTGAGTCGGACAACCGTTTCGCAACATTTAAAAGAATTGCGGGACATGGGATTGATACATGGTGAAATTGACGGGTTGAAAATCAATTATTGTTTATGTAAAACAACAATAGAAGATAAATTAAGCATGTTTGATGCATTTTTTAGTCAAATTAAAAATACTGCTGTAGTCTGCGAAACAGAAACCTGTAAATAAATATTAAAATCACAGGTTTGTCAGGTTTTAAAGCCGGACAAGCTGATAAAACAATTATAAAAATGAAAGTGTTAATTCTTTGTACAGGAAATTCATGCCGCAGTCAGATGGCACATGGGTGGTTGCAATCATTTGATAAAAACATCACAGTGTGTTCAGCCGGCACAAAGGCATCGGGCAGGTTGAGTGAAAAAGCCGTAGCGGTGATGAAAGAAGCCGGAATAGACATCAGTCATCACACCTCAGATCCGGTAGAGAAATACCTCGGAGAGGCGTGGGATTATGTTGTCACTGTTTGTGGTGGGGCCAATGAAAGTTGTCCGACTTTCTTAGGGAAAGTGAAAAATCGTCTACATTTGGGTTTTGAAGATCCGGGTGACGCTGTTGGTTCAGATGACTTTATCTGGAGTGAGTTCAGAAGGATACGAGATGACATCAAAGAGGCTTTTTATAAGTTGTATCAAAACGAAATTAAACCTCAGTTATGAGTACTGAATCAAAAAAGATGTCGTTTTTCGACCGTTATTTATCCGTATGGGTTGCTTTGTGTATTATTACCGGTATTGCAATTGGTAAATTGCTGCCTGTAATCCCGGAAACTTTAGGTAAACTGGAGTATGCCAATGTTTCCATACCAATTGCTGTTCTCATTTGGATCATGATATTTCCAATGATGCTAAAGATTGATTTCAGGAGTGTTGTTGACGCTTTTAAAATGCCTAAGGGGTTGACGGTTACCCTGATAACAAATTGGTTGATTAAACCTTTTACGATGTTCGGTATTGCCTGGTTGTTCTTTTTTGTACTATATAAGCTTTTCGTTCCGGTTGAACTGGCAAAAGAATATCTTGCCGGGGCGGTGTTGCTGGGAGCTGCTCCCTGTACGGCCATGGTATTTGTATGGAGCCATTTGACCAAGGGTAATCCGGCCTATACCTTGGTGCAGGTTGCAGTCAACGATCTGATTATCATAGTTGCATTTATTCCTATTGTGACTTTATTGCTGGGAGTTTCCGGCATTGCCATTCCGTGGAATACCCTGATTATGTCGGTGGTGTTGTTTGTCGTGATTCCGTTGGTCTCTGCATATATTGTAAGAACCAGGGTGATAAGCCGACGGGGTAAAGAATTCTTCGAGAATGTTTTTCTGAAGCAATTTACGGGAATAACAATCTCCGGTTTACTGTTGACTCTAATTATTATTTTCTCGTTTCAGGGCGATGTGATTCTGAATAACCCATTCCATATTTTACTGATAGCGATACCCTTGATTATTCAGACTTTCCTGATATTCTTTATCGCATACGGATGGGCTAAACGCTGGAAATTACCACATAACATTGCAGCACCAGCATCGCTGATCGGAGCCAGTAATTTCTTTGAACTGGCTGTTGCAGTGGCGATTGTATTATTCGGACTTAATTCCGGTGCCACGTTGGTTACCGTTGTGGGTGTCCTCGTGGAAGTGCCGGTAATGCTGGCGTTGGTGAAGATTGCCAATAAAACAGCATGGAAATAAGGATTCGGGATTAGAAACCTGCCGCTTTTAATCCCAATCCGGCTTTTTCATCTAATCCAAACATCAGGTTCATGTTCTGAACTGCTTGTCCCGAAGCTCCTTTCAGTAGGTTGTCTATCATAGAAACCACGAGTAACTTATCTCCGTGTTTTTCAAGATAGACGATTGCTTTGTTCGTGTTGACGACCTGTTTTAAATCCGGATTTTTATCCGTTAAAAAGGTAAAAGCAGCATCTTTGTAATAGTCCTGATAAAGCTTATTAGCCTCTTCCAGCGACAGATTACAACGCGTATAAGCTGTAACGTAAATCCCGCGGGTAAAATTACCCCTGACCGGGATGAAATTCACGGACTTGTTGAAATCAGGTTGAAGCTGATTGATGGATTGCCCGATTTCATGTAAATGTTGATGTCCGAAAGGCTTGTATATGGAAATGTTGTTATTTCTCCAGCTGAAATGTGAAGTCGGGGATGGTTTAACCCCTGCGCCCGTTGAGCCGGTAATGGCATTCACATGAATTTCGTCGTTCAGCAAACCTTTTGATGCCAACGGCAATAATGCTACCTGAATGGCGGTGGCAAAGCATCCCGGATTGGCAACGTGTGTTGCCTTTTTTATGGCATCCCGGTTCAGTTCGGGTAAACCGTATACAAAATCATGATCCAGACTTTTTGCCCGGTAATCAGTTGAAAGATCGATGATTTTTACCTCTTTAGGAATTTCATTTGCTTCAATAAATTTTTTGCTGTCGCCATGTGCCGAGCATAGAAACAGGGCATCAACCTTATCTAAAGGTAAATCTGAAGTGAATATAAGATCAGTTTCACCTATCAGTCCGCTGTGAACTGCTGTAACCGGGTTACCTGCATTGCTGCTGCTGTTGACGAAAACAATGTCAACCTGAGGATGATAAATAAGAATTCTGAGTAATTCTCCTGCGGTATAACCTGCGCCGCCAATGACGCCAATTTTGATTTTTTGCATATCTACGGGTTCTAATATTTTTATTCTTTTAACAAATCGGGTCTCAAAAATTTGGTTCTTTCCACAGATTGGTCATGCATCCAGTTTTCAATGTTAGCCTGATGTCCGGATAATAAAATATCGGGAACTTTCCACCCTTTGTAATCAGCCGGACGGGTATAGACAGGAGGAGCCAGCAAATTATCCTGGAAAGAATCGGACAAGGCTGAAGTCTCATCGCTCATGACGCCGGGAATAAGTCGGATAATGGCATCTGCCATCATGGCTGCCGGGATTTCTCCGCCGGTCAACACAAAATCGCCTATACTGATTTCTTTTGTAATCAAATGTTCTCTGATTCTATGATCGATACCCTTATAATGACCGCACAGGATGATGAGGTTGTGAGTCAGCGATAAGCGGTTGGCCATCGGTTGATCGAACTGAGCTCCATCGGGAGAAGTGTATATTACCTCATCATAAGTTCTTTCTGATTTTAGTTTGGTAATGATGCGGTCAACCGGTTCAATCATTAACACCATGCCGGCTCCGAATCCATAAGCATAGTCATCTACGTGCCGATGTTTATCGGTAGCATAGTCACGCAGATTATGCACGTTTATCTCAACTAAACCTTTGTCCTGTGCTCTTTTGAGGATGGAAAAGTTCAGCGGACTGTGTAATAGTTCGGGAACGGCGGAAATGATATCAATACGCATTTTACCAGGTTTGAAAATGCAAAAATACAAAAAATGAAGCAATCAAAGGTTCGCAGCCAGCCATTTTCTCATTTCTTCAGACGATTTGTTCCTCCTTTCAGCATAATCAATCAATTGTTTTTCGTCAATTTTTCCGATCATGAAGTATTTGGATTGTGGGTGTGCGAAGTAAAGTCCACAGACTGACGCAGTAGGATACATAGCCCCGTTTTCTGTCAGTTTTATACCGGTTGGATCAAACTTTATTAAGTCATCCAGTTCGAATATGATGGACTGATCGGGTAAAGAAGGATAACCAACTGCCGGGCGAATCCCGCGGTAATGAACTTTGAACATCTCTTCGATATTTTCATCTTCATCGGGAGCATATCCCCATATCTCTTTTCTCACTTTGTAATGAAGCCATTCCGCAGTTGCTTCAGCAATGCGATCCGACAGGGTTTTGGCAATCAAAGCGCTGTATACATCATCATTTTTCTCGTATTCATCAGCAAACTCCTCAACTCCCAGCACGGTATTGGCAAATACGCCTATATAATCTCCTTCGGGATTGATAAAGTCAGCAAGGGAATAACAAAATCCATCATTTGCCGGTTTTTGTTGTCGCAGGGTAGGGATGCGATATTCTTTTTCATTGTGGATGATAACAATATCATCCTGTGCAGCGTATGCAGGGTATATACCCACAGAAGCATTTATTTTCAATACTTTTTTGTCCCTGAATTCTCTCAGCATGGCCTGTGCATCTTTAAATAGTTTGAGGGCTTCTTCAGCTTTGGGTCTTTCCTCTGCTGAGAACTTTTGCAGCCATCCGGTTTTACAGGAGTCGCAGTCGCAAGCCGTTTCGATGCCTTCAAATTTGCCGGGTATTCGCCAGGCCATGAAATAAAAGCTCCAGTGGATGTATGGAATGATATCAGATAATTCAATATTCTGTAATTGAATTAATCCTGTATTTTGGGGTTTCTCATTTGTAATCATAATTATTATTAAAAAATTAGGCCATCATCACCAGACTCAGTGACATGACTGCCATTCCCGCGATGAGACCGTAAATTGCGACATGGTGTTCTCCATATTCTTCAGCAGTCGGTAACAATTCGTCTAATGAAATATAAACCATGATACCTGCAACAGCCGCAAAGATAAAGCCAAAGGCAGCTTCAGTAAAAAACCATTTCAGCAGGAAGAATCCGATGATAGCACCAACAGGTTCTGCCAAGCCGGAAAGAAAGGATAATACAAATGCCTTTTTCTTGTTCCCGGTTGCATAATAAACGGGAGCTGAAATAGCCAAACCTTCCGGAATGTTATGAATCGCGATGGCCACCGCGATACTTACCCCCAATGTCGGGTTTGTCATCCCGGCCATGAATGTTGCCAGTCCCTCCGGGAAGTTGTGAATCCCGATTGCCAGTGCCGAGAAAAGCCCCATCCGCATCAATTTGCTTTTGTCTCTTTTTCCTGGTTTATCGTAATCTTTTGTTTTGTTTATTTCGTGCGGGTTTTCGCCGGAAGGAATTAGTTTGTCGATGATTCCAATTAAGGCAATACCCACGAAAAATCCAAGAACAGTATACCAATAACCCGTCTTATCACCATATTCGGCAGTAAGTGCGACCTTAGCCTTGGCAAAAATCTCGATCAGCGAAACATAAATCATTACTCCGGCAGAGAATCCAAGCGAAGCTGCCAGGAATTTAGGGTTAAATTTCTTATGCAGAAAGCCGATGATGCTCCCGAC
>JARKQF010000353.1 GCA_029973975.1 Paludibacter sp. | reverse complement strand
AGTCTGACAGTTGCATTGGTCGTACCACCCATAATATAAAACTTCATGTCAATGTTGTCTTCCTGTTTCTGATAGGCATCATCGAAAGCATAAGTTTTCATATCTTTCAACGAGATTAGTGCATAAACACTATCTGTACTTGAAGCAGAACTGTTTGTGAAATTCTGACTTCCTGCAACCAAACTCTCAACATAATCGAAACCATCTGTTATAACCGCTGCTTGCACGTTTGAACAAAGAACGACAGCTAAGAAACTGAATAAAAAGTGTAATTTTCTCATGATCATAAAATTTTAAAGATGAATAATTAGTTTTTTAACTCTGTTATTATTAATTGTTTTTATAGATTCTGATTGAATTTAGTACGGGTTCTCCTGTTTGTTTTTTTAATTGAATCAAAAGACCTTCCTTGTCTTTCACATCAACCTCAAACTTTTTGATAATTGCGCGTGCACGACCATATTCATTTGCCGGATTGAAATTTCTCAGGACCTCAGTACCATTAATGGCCACATCAAAAACTCTTTCAGAGGATGTAATTTTATCAGCTGTATTTGAATCTAAGTTGTACACCAGTTTTTCTTGCTGCTTATCCGTTTCAAGTTCAGCCCAGTATAAATAGATAGAGTATTTTCCATCAGGAACATCTGCTTTAAATGCATCCAGGTTTACCCTTTGTGTTTGAAAAACAGGATTGTTGTCAGTTCCGTAGATATCGATGTCAGTTCCTAACATTGTCCCAAAATTTGTTTCCCTGCGATACGGACGGCCACCAATGTATCCCCAGCTTCCCTTTTTGTACTCCTGTTCAGGAAGCCATATCATTTCTGCTTCTCTATCTTCGAAATAACGATGTGAACCAAGCATCACATTGATTTCAGTGAAAGGATTAAGCGTGTCCATTAAGCTGTATGGAATAAGTTTAAAGTTTACACGTATCTGATCCCGGATTATTTGTCCATCTTTATTTCCCACAGCGTCAATAATATTTTCCCCATGCCTGAAAGGAACCTTAAATTCTGCAAAACAATCTGTAAAAGCCTTTTTCCCGATACTCTTACCATTTATCAATATTTCAGCTTCACTCAAATTAGAAAAAACAGGTACGAATTGTTCACAGAAATCACTGTTGATATCAGCAACACCTCCCCGGGTTTTCCATTCTCTATTTCCGATCAATAAAGTTGGTTCTTTACTGAAAGTGGCTTTGTAGAATAAATATGTGTCTTTTCTTTCTCTATCCAACCCTGTCAGTCCTTTATTATTTACATGTGGAACTGCATCTATACGCTGTTCGGCATAAAAATCATTGAAATTCCAGACATTAAATCCAGCGACAAAAGGCCGTTTCATCATTTCTTTCAAATAATGCTTATGGTATATTATCCCATATTCTTGTGAAAAATCAAACCGTTCGGCATGGAAGGAGTGTAATCTCGGGTCGACGCCCGGGCCGTATTCAGTCACAAGCAATATCTTGCCGGGATAAGCTGTCGGCATGCGATCCAGCAGCCTTTGAAATTCATTCAGATCAGGTTCATACCAACCCTGATACAAGTTCCAGCCCATAATCATGGGGATTTCTGTTAGTTTGGCCTTTTCGTAACGTTCAGGCGCATTATGGTATGCCATCATTGTATAACGGGACGAATCTTCCTGGCGAATGGTATTGTCGAGAGAGAGCGCTACCTTATGTACCGCTGCATAGTATTTTTTCAATTGTTCCTGATTCAGATCGGGTTGGCGAAGAAGCACTTCGTTCATATATCCCCATATAATGACAGAAGGATGATTAAAGTCCTGCCAGATCATTTCTTTTACCATATTTATCGAATTGTCGAGAAACTCCTGAGATTCGGTAATCTCATTGACTACCGGAATTTCCACTGATGCCACAATGCCAAGTTTATCGCACATTTCCAGTACAACAGGATCCTGCGGATAATGGGAGATACGAAGAAAGTTAATACCCATTTCTTTCAGCAAAAGGAGATCGCGCACATGCATCTCATCCCGCAAAGCATTTCCTTTAGCCAGATAATCCTGATGACGGTTGGTACCTCGTAGTTTCCGGTGTTTTCCATTGAGAAAGAATCCTTGTTCAGGATCAAATTTGAACCAACGCAATCCGAAAGTCGTTGAAACCTCATCTAATAAATTTCTTCCCGATTTGTCGTATATGCGTGTGTATAAAGTGTATAACTGAGGGTTTTCAATATCCCATAAAACCGGATTCTCAATAGCAATTTTCTTATTTGTTGCTGAAAATGTACTGTTGGGCTTTAGTAATAAAGTATTCCGGTTGGATTTAATTTGTTTTCCGGAAGGAGCATAAATGGTGTTTTCAATAATAATTTTTTCCGGAACGGATGATTCATTACTTATCAACGAGTTAATTTCCACAGTAGCTTCTTTTTCTGAAACAGCGGGCGTTTTAATATATACACCTCCCGAAGCGAAATGATTGGTGGCAATATGTATCTTATTTGAAAATTCTAAATACACATCCCGGTAAATTCCTCCATAAAATGTGAAATCAGCCGATAGGGGAGGAATGTCGACATGATGTTTATTATCAACCTTGATCGCGATGGTATTTTTTGTTCCAAAACGCAAGAATTGATCGATTTTAAAACAAAATCGTGTATATCCTCCAACATGGCGACCGGCAAACTGACCGTTAACATATACTTCGGTTTCCTGGTTAGCTCCTTCAAAATAGAGGAGTGCATGTTTGCCTTCATGCATTTTATCCACAAAAACCTGTTTACGATACCAGGATGGTCCGCGGTAATATCCGGGGATTTCATCGTCTCCATCCAGGTTATTATAAGTATGAGGGATGTTGACGATGTTCCAGCCATTATCGTTAAAATTTTCGGAGGCCGGGGCATCCTGTTCCGTTTTTTCAAAACGCCAGTTATCATTAATGGTGTATTTTACCCTAACTCCTGCTATTGTGTTAAGCCAAATAACCAAGAATAGCAATAAAATAACTTTTGTTCGTTTCATATTCTCTTTTTGTTAAAAAATGAATGATATATTTTCTCCTGTGTATTTAATTTCTTTTTCAACAGGATTCTCCCCGGGTAAATACAACTTAATAAAAAATGTTATGGTGTCGGGCATGTTTTTATACCGTCCATTCCTTCCCGATAGAATCAACTTTTTCTCAGCGTCTTTCCACTCAATTTTAATTTCAGCATATTCTCCGTTTTCATACCGGTAGCTATCTCCTTCATCGTCGTACCAAAGGAAGGAAGCATCGGAGCCACCATAAATCCGAATTTCCAGTTTGTCATCCGGGGCTTCTGTCGTATATTGCTTTTCCCTCTTACTCAGAGGCAATATGGAACCTCCTTTCACATAAAGAGGCATAATATCGATTGGGGTTGGCATCGTATCTGTCTGTCCTCCCTGTATAGTCTCGTTTGTCCAGAAGTTAAACCAGTAAGAAGCGTCATGTTCAGGAAGATAGGTTGCCGTCAGATTACCTGCAGATTCGGGTGTCAGTACCGGACGTACAAGCAAAGCATTACCAAACATGTAAGCATTGTCAATTTCGTGTGTGTTGATATCATGTCCAAAGTCCATAGCCAAAGGCCTCATCAAGGTATAACCATCCACAGACACCCGGCGTGAAAGTGAATAAATATAAGGGATAAGGCGGTAACGTAGTTTGATGTATTTTAACTGAGTGTCGTAATATGGAGAACCGATATCACCGAACTGCCAGATTTCACGGGGAACGTTAGTGCCATGTGCCCTGAACAGAGGAGAGAAAGCTCCGAACTGAAACCAGCGGGTATATAATTCTTTATATTCATCATCTTTTAATCC
>JARKQF010000348.1 GCA_029973975.1 Paludibacter sp. | reverse complement strand
AATTATGCAAACTATCGACAAATTTAATTTCGCAGGCAAAAAGGCCTTCGTCCGTGTGGACTTCAACGTTCCTGTCGACGAGAACTTCCAGATTACCGACGACAACCGTATCCGGGCAGCTTTGCCTACCCTGAAGAAGATTTTAGCTGATGGCGGCGCGCTGATTATTGCATCGCACATGGGCCGTCCGAAAAAAAATCCGGATACCAAATATTCTTTGAAAGTAATTGTACCACACGTATCTAAATTGTTAGGTGTGGATTTGAAATTTGCTCCCGACTGCATGGGCGAAGAAGCTGCTAAACTGGCTGCCAGCCTGAAAGGCGGCGAGGCTTTGTTGCTCGAAAACCTGCGTTTCTATGCTGAAGAAGAAGGAAAACCACGTGGCGAATTTGCTACTGAAGAAGAAAAAGCAGAAGCTAAGAAAGCTGTAAAGGAAAGCCAGAAGAAATTTACTGCCACCCTGGCATCTTATGCCGATTGCTATGTTAACGACGCTTTCGGAACTGCTCACCGCGCCCATGCTTCAACTGCACTTATCGCTAAACATTTCGACGAAAACAATAAAATGTTTGGCTATCTGATGGAAAAAGAAGTGAACGCTGTTGAGAAAATCATGAAGGATACAGCTCGTCCTTTCACTGCCATCATGGGAGGTTCTAAAGTTTCATCCAAAATCGAAATTATTGAAAATCTGCTGACCAAAGTTGACAATCTGATTATCGCCGGTGGTATGACTTATACCTTTACCAAAGCCCTCGGAGGCAAAGTTGGCAACTCTATTTGCGAAGACGACAAGCTTGATTTAGCGCTCGAATTGCTCGAAAAAGCAAAGAAAAACGGCGTAAAAATGGTATTGGCCGTTGATGCTAAAATTGCCGACAGTTTCAGCAATGATGCAAATACTGACTTTGTGAAAGTAGGCGAAATTCCTGCAGGTTGGGAAGGTCTGGATATCGGCCCGGAAACAGAAAAAATCTTCGCCGATGTAATCAAGGCATCCAAAACCATCCTGTGGAACGGTCCGACCGGCGTATTCGAATTCGACAACTTTACATCGGGTTCACGCGCTGTAGGTAATGCCATCGTAGAAGCAACCAAAAACGGCGCTTTCTCATTAGTAGGTGGTGGCGATTCAGTTGCGTGTGTAAACAAATTCGGTTTATACGACGGTGTATCTTACGTTTCAACTGGTGGTGGCGCCTTATTAGAAGCCATCGAAGGACGTGTATTGCCGGGCATTGAAGCCATCAGGGGATACTAATTCTTTATACCTGTATTATATTGTAGCAGACTTTTTTCTTCACGGAAAAAGTCTGCTTTTTTTTTACCAACAATAGAAAACATAATATCAATTAAAACAATAAAGAATTTATATTTAACCATATAAGACACATGAGTCCACATAAATTATTTTTGTGAATGAGAAACGGTATTGTTTAAAAATTAAACAAATTATGTGAATCAGCAGTAAAAAATTAGATCCCTCACTTCCGTTCGGGATGACAACGATTCAGTAAGGTCAAATACCGTCGCACTATCTTTCACTATATGATTAGATTCTTCATGACGACGGTTCGAGAGTTCTTAGCACCCGTCGCTGCAAAAATAGAATAGTTTTTGCAGGCTTTTGCCGACGGGTAATATTAATAAAGTGAAAGTTGTCATCCCGAACGGAAGTGAGGGATCTAATTTTTTACTCCTGATTCGCATAAATTATAAAAATTGTTTATTCTTGAACAAATCAAGCCTGTTTTAAGTTGAATGTATAATTGTAATCAATACAAAAAGAAACAACAATTTAATCATAAAACACATGCACAGATTAATAATAACACTATTTGCATCTATACTGTTGCTTGTCGCA
>JARKQF010000330.1 GCA_029973975.1 Paludibacter sp. | reverse complement strand
CTTATGCCGGTCATGTGCCAGGAGCTGAAAACGGTTACATTACATTGGATTTGGGTATTCACGGAATTCCGGTGACAATGGAAAATTTTGTCTATGAAAATTTGGGAAAAGGTGCGCTATTTAACTATCAGTATATCGGATGGGAAAACAGGGATAAGGTTTATTACAAAAGAGTTTATCTTGGCTGTATGAAAGCGGTGGATGTTATTTTCAGTCTGCCTGAATTTGATGGAGAGAACCTTGTTGTGCAGGGTGGTAGTCAGGGAGGTGCATTGTCTATTGTGACCGGTGCGCTGGATAAAAGAGTAAAAGGTGTCATTGCTGTGTTTCCGGCATTATGCGACCTGACTGGTGTGTTACATGGCAGAGCCAGTGGTTGGCCGGCTATTTTCAGCGATACCAATGAACCGGTTTCGCTACGTGAATTGAAAGCTAAAAACACTCAATACTATGATGTGGTGAATTTTGCCCGCAAGCTTACAACGCCTGCTTTTTTCTCTTTTGGTTATAACGACATGGTTTGCCCACCAACATCCATGTTCTCTGCCTATAACGTTGTTACAGCACCAAAAACTATCATGTTGGTTCCCGAAACAGCTCATTATGCTTTTTCTGAACAATGGAATAATTCGTGGAAGTGGTGGGTGAATTTGATAAGAAAATGACATAAACTCTCTAATACTTACTTTAATAATTAAACGTATGAAATCACTAAAATTACTATTTATTGCTTTTTTAATGCATCTTATTCCTGTTCAGGGAATGGTTGCGCAAAACTGGACCCGTGTAGGAACGGGTGTAACTGACCGACCATTATTTGGTGTTTCTTTTGCCGATAACAATACTGTTTTTGCAGTTGGTGGAAATGGAACAACAACTGGTTATGGTGTGATGGTAAAATCTACAGATGCAGGTGCAACATGGTCAGCTGTTGACATTGGTTTTCCGGTATTAAGGTTAAATACGATTAGATTCACAAGTCCTTTGGTGGGATATGCAGCAGGCTTTAGTCTGAATATTATTAAAACTACCGATGGTGGAGCTACCTGGACAGATCTTTATCCGAATCTTCCAGAAGTTGTCAGAAATTATGTTACCTCACAACCTACTCAGGAGTTTTGGGACATTGATTTTATAGATGACAATAGTATTTATGCAGTTGGTTACAATGGTCAGGTACTAAAAACTACGGATGGTGGTACTACGTGGACTTACAAATCAAATTTCGGAACAGGTACATACAGGGACATTGATGTTAGAAGTGAGTCTTTGGCTTATCTGGCTTTGCATGGAAATAACCTTCAAAAATCTACAGATGGTGGGATGACCTGGGCTAATATGACTTATCCAACAGTTGCTGCGCATTTCTTTAGTACTTATTTTATAAATGACAATACGGGCTTTGCAACGGGACAACCAGTTGCCGGACAACCGGGTTATGTTTTAAAAACAACAGATGGCGCTAATTGGACAAATACTGCTTTAGGTGCTGCAGGCCAAATTTTCAACAGGGTTGTTTTTGTGAACAGCACAACAGGTTTTATTGTAGGTAATTTAGGTAAAATATTTACCACCACAAATACAGGAGGCACATGGTCTGAAATGGCTTCGGGAACAACAAATACTTTAAGAAATTTTGATTTTAGCAACAACATCCGTATTGCTGTAGGAGATGGCGGTGCAATTATGAGATTGGTTGATATTACGACTTCGAACGAAAATTTGCAAGAGAACAATCTGATGCAGATATATCCAAATCCAGTAAAGGATATTTTACATATCAATGTTGATGTAAAAAAACTCACTGTTCGTGATATCACCGGTAAAGTTGTACTGTTGAGTGAAACTCAGCAAAACATCAATATGGCGCATCTTTCCAAGGGAATTTACCTTTTACAGGTTCAAACTGCTGATGGAATTGTTGAAAAGAAAATTATGAAAGAGTAATTTCTTAACCTTAAATATCAATGCTGAAAATTTGTATTTTATGAAAACATTACGTTCTTTATTTTTTGTTGTGCTGATGTCCGGTGTTTTTGCATCGGGACTGAAGGCTGAGGTGACCTGGGAAAAAGTAACCAGTGGAACTACTTCCCGTTTTTGGGATGTTGCTTATGCAAGCGAAACAACTGCTTTTGCAGTGGGAGTCGGAGGGATGGTCATGAAATCTACTGACGGCGGTACTACATGGTCTGCAGTTACTCATGGTCTTACCACTCAGGATCTTTATGTGGTCCATTTTGCCACAGATCAGGTGGGCTTTATTGGTGGTTTAAGTGCAACCGTATTGAAAACGATTGACGGTGGAGCTACCTGGACCAATATCTCTGCAAATTTACCGGAGATTATAACAACTTACGCTCAGTTATCTACTCAGGCAATCAATGACTTTTATTTCCTGGATGCCAACAACGGTTTTGCCACCGGGTATAATGGAATTATTCTGAAAACCATTGATGGAGGTGCTACCTGGACATTTCACGGGTCGTTAGGTGCCGGAACTTACAGATCGATTTTCTTTGTGAATGCTACGACTGGTTTCATAGCTTCTCACGGTAAATTAATTAAAAAGACCGAAGATGGTGGACAGAACTGGATCAACTGGACATCAACTGAAACTACTTTCAATCATTTCTTTGAAATCCGTTTTTTCAACGAAACAACGGGTGTGGCTATTGGCGATGGTGGCTCAATTTTCAGAACAGCAGATACAGGAGTGACCTGGACTCGTGTTGTAATTGATCCGGCTCCTACAGGTCAGCTTTGGGGATTAACGGTTGTTTCAGCTACTACTGCTTATGCTTCCGGTCAGGTTGGTCAAATATATAAAACGACAGATGCTGGTGCGACCTGGACAAAAGAAGATATTGGAAACAATACCAGTATTTTCAGGGGAATGTCAAACGCAGGAGATAGTAAAGTGTTGGCAGTGGGAGATGCAGGGGAGATTTTTAAACTGAAAAGTTCGTCCAGTGGACTCACAAATCCTACACTTTCAGCCAGTATGCAGCTTTATCCGAATCCGACAGGTGATTTCTTAACGATAAAGACAGATGTGTCGATTGAGAAAATTGCATTGCTGGATGTAACCGGAAAAACTGTCGTGGTACATCATACTGATGCTCCTGTGTTGAATGTGAAAATGCTGAATAACGGGATTTATTTTGCTCACATCTACACTTCAGAGGGATTAGCGGTAAAGAAATTCATTAAACAATAAATCAAATTAAAAGAGTAATTATCGGTTTGATAATCGTCGATAAAGACCCACTCTTTGTTTAACTGAATAAGATTAATGCAAAGAGTGGGTTTGTTATCACAGATTAATCAATTTTAAAGAAAAAATATGAAGTCATCAGGTAAAATTTTAATGTATATTGCAGTTACTTTTCTGTTGATACAACAGGTAGTAGCTCAAACAAACTGGGAGCAAATGACAAGTGGAACGACTTCACGGCTGTGGAGCGCTGCTTTTGCCAACGATTCAACCGTTTTTGCTGTCGGTGTGGATGGCCTGATGATGAAATCAATTAACAAAGGGGCAACCTGGTCGGTTGTAAATCATGGTTTGACCACTAAACACTTGTTCTCTATTAATTTTGCAACCGATCAGGTTGGTTTTGCCGGAGGATTGAGTGCTACGGTATTGAAAACGATCGACGGGGGGGCTACCTGGACGGACATTTCCGCAAATCTACCAGCCCTTATTACGTCTTATGCACAGTATGGTACACAGGAAATCAATGATTTTTATTTCTTGAATGCCAACACAGGTTATGCGGTGGGGTATAACGGTATTGTGATGAGAACTACAGATGGCGGCACCAGTTGGAGCTTTCAGGGAGCCTTGGGTGCAGGAACTTATCGTTCGGTTTATTTTACGGATGCTACCACCGGTTTTATCGCTTCTCACGGTAAGAAAATCAGAAAAACCATCAGTAGTGGTGAAACCTGGACTGAATGGGTGTCTCCCGAGTCAACTTTCAATCATTTCTTTGAAATACGGTTTTTTAACGCAACAACAGGAGTGGCAGTCGGCGACGGCGGGGTTATTTTCAGAACGGTTGAC
This sequence comes from Paludibacter sp., assembly GCA_029973975.1. GTDB lineage: Bacteria > Bacteroidota > Bacteroidia > Bacteroidales > Paludibacteraceae > Paludibacter. The sequence continues at coordinate 593 of JARKQF010000330.1, read as the reverse complement.
GGCGGCGAAAACTGGATACGTGCAACGGTGACACCTGCTGCAACCGGTCAATTGTGGGGACTCGAAATTGTTTCAGAAACTGTGGGTTACGCTTCCGGTCAATCGGGACAAATTTATGTGACCAACGATGCCGGAGCCAACTGGAGTAAACAGGAAACTAATCTTTCAACAGCAGTCTTTCGTGGGATGGCGCATAGCAAAGACAGCATGGTGATTGCTGTTGGCGATGGAGGTGTAATCATGCGATTGAGTGGAAGTCCGACAGAACCCAACCCGGATGATGACCGTGAACACTGGGTGCATGGAATTGAAAGCTTCGGTGTGAACCTGTCGGGCGGTGAATTTGGAGGCGTCTATCCCGGTACAATCGGCACACACTACGGTTATCCTACTTATAAAGACCTTGACTATTTTAAATCTAAAGGATTAACATTGATTCGTTTTCCTTTCCGTTGGGAACGGGTGCAATACCAGCTCAACGGACCTTTGAATCCGCTGGATTTAGGGAAAATGAAAGAATTTGTACAAGCTGCGGAAGATCGTAATATGCCGGTCATCCTCGATTTGCATAATTTTGCCCGACGGTCATTCGA